>NZ_CP180537.1:3300000-3557500 GCF_047777955.1 Oleiharenicola sp. Vm1 | reverse complement strand
GATCTGCTAACAAGTCAGTCGGAGCCGCCCCGTGCGGTGACGGCCTGCCTTTTGTATAATGAGTCTGCGAGTTATTGCCGGTAGCAAGCCTAAGCCGCTCAGCGGCGCAGGCGCAGCGAAAGCGAGTCCGAATAGGGCGCTTAGTTGTCGGCAATAGACCCGAAGGGGAGGTGATCTAACCATGGCCAGGATGAAACTCCGGTAACACGGAGTGGAGGTCCGAACTGGTCACCCTTGAGAAGGTGTCGGATGAGCTGTGGTTAGGAGCGAAAGACTAATCAAACCCCCTGATAGCTGGTTCTTTCCGAAATATATTTGGGTATAGCGTCGAGCGCTGATTTGCGGAGGTAGAGCACTAAATAAGCTAGGGCCCCTACCGGGGTACTGAACTTAATTAAACTCCGAATACCGCAGAGTGAAGCTCGGCAGTCAGACTGTGGGGGATAACCTTCATAGTCGAGAGGAGAATAATCCAAACCATCAGTTAAGGTCCCAAAACATGGCTCAGTGTTAAAGGATGTGATTTTGCTTAGACAATGGGGATGTTGGCTTAGAGGCAGCCATCATTTAAACAGTGCGTAACAGCTGACCCATCGAGCGAAATTGCGCCGAAAATGATCGGGACTTAAGCCATGTACCGAAGCTATGGATTCACCGCAAGGTGAGTGGTAGGAAAGCGTTCCAAATACAGCGAAGTGGAAGGGGCAACCGACCATGGAGTGTTTGGAAGTGAGAATGCAGACATAAGTAACGATTAAGCCGGTTTAAATCCGGCTCGCCTCAATTCCAAGGTTTCCTGGGGAAGGTTCGTCCTCCCAGGGTTAGTCGGGGGCTAAGACGAGGCCGTAAGGAGTAGTCGATGCACAGCCGGTTCAATATTCCGGCACCACCTTATTGGAGTTCGATGTCGAGGACTGACGGAGAAAGCTAACACGAGCGGGGCGCTGATTCCCGTTCAAGCCCGTAGGTTGCCTGGGGTTAAAATACCGGGTGTATCTGAAAGGCGACGAAAAGCTAAGGCTACGGCCGACGCAATTTGTGTGATGCTCGGCTTCCGGGAAAAGGTTCGCGACTATTCACTAGGGTGCCCGTACCGTAAACCGACACAGGTGGAATAGATGAGTATTCTAAGGCGCGTGGGTTAAATCTCTCTAAGGAACTCGGCAAATTGATCCCGTATGTTAGCTATAAGGGATGCCCCGCGAGGGGCCGCAGATAAGAGTATCAACCGACTGTTTAGCAAAAACACAGCTCTCTGCTAAGTCGCAAGACGACGTATAGGGAGTGACACGTGACCAATGCGGAAAGGTGAAAGCGTTGGGTGCAAGCTCAGCGTCTAAGCCCCCGTGAATGTCGGCCGTAACTATAACGGTCCTAAGGTAGCGAAATTCCTTGTCGGGTAAGTTCCGACCCGCACGAATCGTGTAACGAGTTGATAACTGTCTCGGAGAGAGGCCCAGTGAAATTGTAGTGGCGGTGAAGATGCCGCCTACCCGCAGCAGGACGGAAAGACCCTATGCACCTTTACTGTAAGCTGTTATTGTCGCTTGATTTTAAATACGTAGCATAGCTGGGAGACTGTGAAGCCCTCCTCCAGGGGAGGGCCGAGTCAAAATATGAAATACCAGTTTTTTATTGTTAGGCGTCTAACCTCGACCCGTCATCCGGGCGTGGGACAGTGATAGCAGGTCAGTTTTTCTGGGGCGGAATCCTCCCAAAAAGTAACGGAGGATTACGAAGGTTCCCTCAGCCCGGTTGGTAATCGGGCCATAGAGCGCATGAGTATAAGGGAGCTTTACTGTGAGACCAACAAGTCGAGCAGTTGCGAAAGCAGGTTCAAGTGATCCGGTGGTTGAATGTGGAATCGCCATCGCTCATAGGACAAAAGGTACGCTAGGGATAACAGGCTGATCGCGCCCAAGCGTTCACAGCGACGGCGCGGTTTGGCACCTCGATGTCGGCTCATCACATCCTGGGGCTGGAGAAGGTCCCAAGGGTCCGGCTGTTCGCCGGTTAAAGTGGTACGCGAGCTGGGTTCAGAACGTCGTGAGACAGTTCGGTCCTCTATCCGCTGTGGGCGTTTGAGATTTGAGGGGTTCATTCTCTAGTACGAGAGGACCGAGAATGACGCACCTCTGGTGTTCCGGTTGTCACGTCAGTGGCAGCGCCGGGTAGCTATGTGCGGAAGAGATAAGCGCTGAAAGCATCTAAGCGCCAAGCTCATCCCAAGATAAGATCTCAATCCGTCGCAAGACGGTGCAAGGTCCGGGTAGACCACCCGGTTGATAGGGCAGAAATGCAAGCGCAGTAATGTGTTCAGTTTACTGCTACTAATGACCTTGCCGGTTTATGTAGACCCAGTTTCTAGGCGTTTATTTCACCTCCTTACAGATGACTACTGTCTGAACTTTAATCAATTACTCCGGCTCTGCCGTGAGTTTCCCTTCCTGGTGACCAGATGCCGGGGGTTCCACCCGTTCCCATCCCGAACACGGCCGTTAAGCCCCGAGCAGCCAATGGTAGTAGGACGTTAGGTCCCGCGAGAGTAGGTCGTTGCCAGGTTTTTGGCCCGAGTGTTGCAAAACAACACTCGGGCCTTTTTTTTACTCGATAGCTTATCGTGCGCCTTAATGCGGTGTCTGCCCCGTCACTTCACTGCGACGATTGCGCGATCTCCGGCAGGGAATGGCAGCACGCGTTGCTGCTCCCCCTCGGCAAGCAAAGAGCTTATTTGGGCCAGTTTCCCACGCACCAGCGAGACGTAAGAATCAAGCTGGGGTTCTCTTTTGCCGATGCGCCGTAAAACAGTGGACTCAACTGCGAATGGCGATCGTCCACGACGCAAGGCCGATCGACTGATCCATTTTGCGAGGGCGAGCAATGATGCGAGTTGGCCATGCGCAGCGGTGGCATTTGGAAGATACTGCCAGCGGACGGGCTCGGACATCACGGCGGGGAAGTCCCACAGCCGTAAGAGTGCGGCACCAACCTCGGCGTTATTAAACCCGAGAAACTGTCGCTCCTGCGCGGACGTCTCCGCCGGCTGATCCTGTTTCTCAAAGCAGAACTGGGGGGCCGCCCGCTGGAGCCAGTCGTCGATTGCCACGAGGCCGACTCGATGCAGAAGACCGATCGTATACGCGATGTCTCGCTCGATACCGAGGGCATCCGCCAGGCTCTCAGCCGCGATAGCGCACGCCACAGACGTCTGCCACAGCTCGTCGGCTGCGATTGCGTAACTGGCGAGCGGACGCACCAGCACTTCTGAAGCAACGGCATTGGCAACTAACTCATAGATCTGCTCGTAGCCGACGCGATTCACGGCCTCATCGACGGTGTAGCACCGCAGTCCGTGGCTGAAGTAGGCTGAGTTGCCGATCTGGAGCACGCGTGCCGCGATGCCTGGATCGAGGCGGATGAGGGCGACAATCTCGTGCAGCGACGAATTCGTGTCGCTGAGCAGGCGCTTCAGCTTTGGCAGGACACGTGGCGCCGACGGCAAATGAGTCAGACGCCGGACGATGTCTTCCGGCGTGGTGCGCGGTAGAGTGGGGTAGGAGCTGACAGGGCTCACCTCCTCTTCATCGGCGAAATCCGCGTAAACTTTTGCGCGTCTGTCGCCAAACCTGCCGCAGCCTTCAAGTGTGCCGCTGATAGATCTTCTGCAGCATGCTCGCCGGCAGCAGCGTGGATGCGGGGGCGGGCGCCCGGTTGGCAGTCAGGCTGTAGCGGAGCAGCAGCTGCTCGTTCTCCTTTTCCAGCTGCAGAACTTGCAGGATGCGGGCGCGCGTTTTCTCCAGGGCGGTGCGCAGAGCGGGCTGATTGCCGCTTTCGCCTTCCGCGGTGCGCAAGGCGGTCAACGTTTCGTCCAATCGCGTCAGCAAGGCCCGCTTGCGTTCCAGCAATGCGGCCTCTGGCGCCCGTTGATTCTGCTGCAGGAATCGATTTTCCTCCAACGCCAGCGCGTGGAGCTCGTCACAGAGTTGGTGGTGTTGCTGCAGGGCTTGCAGGGGCGTCATGAGGCGGAGCTGGAGTCGGAGGTGTTTGACCGGTCGTCGTGGAAAACGCGGCGGTCAGTTTTCGGTCGGCTTGGTCGTGCCACTCCATGTTGCCTATACGCCACTTGGCCATTTTGGCGAGTTCGTTCAACTCGGCCGACGCGTTCGGCAGCTTGGCCACGGTCGAGACAATGTTCTGGTAGGTCTCCCGCGCGCGATCGATCGAGCGCAGCTGCTCCTGGCAGAGCGCCACCTGATACAGCACGGGCAGCTGCCACGCGGTGTCGTTGGAAAGCGCGGCCAGTCCCTGGTAGATCGCAAGGGCATTGGCGGTGTCGCCGCTGTGGAAAAATTCGTTGGCCAGCTGGTTGCCGGTGCGCCGCTGCCAGTAGATCCAGCGGCGCGGCTCGGCGTTCGACTGATTTTTCTCGCCCCGGAGCAGGGCAAAGGTCTCCGCCAGCGCCTCGTCGGTGCGACCGAGCTTGCGGAGCGTCGTGGCGAGAAGGAAGCGGGCCTCGGGCACGTTCTCGTCGTCGGGCCATTGCTCGAGATAGGCGCGCAGGGCGGTGACGGCCGCCTCGGAGTCGCCGGCGAGCTGCAGCGAGTAGGCGGATTTGAAATGCGCGCGCGCCCGGTCGACGGGGGCCAGGTCCAGCAGGCGCAGGCGGGAGAAGAACTTCCCGGCCTCGGCGTAGTTGCCCGCTTCGAAGTGGGTCTCGGCGATCTCGAACTGCGCGGTCTTGGCGAGCAGTTGGTAATGGTCGAACGCGTCGGCGGGCAGCTTCAGCGTCGAATTGAGCACGCTGTAGAAGCGCGCGATCGCCATCTTGTAGGCCCCCATCGCCCGCAGGGTGCGGCCGAGATCGAGGAGGACGTCGGGCACGCGGCCATCCTCCGGATACTCCTTGAGAAACTTCTCGTAGACCGCGGCGGCTTTGGTGAACGCGCCCTGCAGCCGATAAGTGCGTCCCATGCCGATGAGTGCCTCCTGCTGCTCGACGGACGTGAATGCGGTCGAGTGCAGGATCTGCCGGTAGGCGATCTCGGCCGCCGGGTAGTCGCCGCGCTCGGTGAGGTTGGTGCCGAGTTTCAGCAGGCCACGCGCCTCCGCGGAGATGGCGGGGGGGGCGGTGGGTTCTTCGTGGGCCGCTTTCGCTTCCGCCCCGCGCGCACGCGCGAGCAACACCGCGGCGAGAAACAGCACGGTGAGCAGGCGACCGCCGGGCAAAAGCTGGAGCGGACGGATCATTGCTGGCGATAGGTGGCCGAGCTGGCCGGCAGCGGCGCGGCGCCGGGGGCGGCGTTGGGCACGGGCGCGACGACCGTCACGTCACCGTTCGCCGGTGCGGAACCGGGGAACTGGAAAAATGGCAGGAAGTCTTCGGCGCGCACCTTGGGACGAGTGTCGTCAGGAAGGATCGTTGCCGGCGGCTTGCCGGATGCGGCCTTCACCGGATCGGACATGGGAATCGGATCGGCGGGCTTGACCGCGGGAGGAACCACCGTGACGTCGCCCGGCGTCGGCTCGACCAGGGAGCGGCATGCTCCTCGATCGGCTGCGGCGGGGCGCCAGCGGCCGGACGCACGCTGAGGTCGGGCGGCGGAATCGCCTCGCTGAAGCGGATGGCGGGGGCGCCGACCGTCGCCAGATACGGTCGGCTGTAGGAAGGTTCGGGGGCGACAGACTGGGCGGAGATGGCCACAACCGGCAAAAGCGACAGCGCCAGGCGGACTCCCGCCCAACGCGCGCCTGCCGCTCGAGGCGGTTTTGCGCTCTGGTTCATGTTTTGTGCAACTACGGTCCATGGTGATGGATCGGTCTGATTCGCCGTCAGGTTGCATCGGCCCGGAGGGGGACATCTGTAGCGCTTTTGCATGTGCCGGGCATTTTTAAGGGAATCCCCCGGAAGCTGGTCAGGAGGCGATTTCCTTGCCGTCCAGCACGGCGCGCAGCGACCGCCCGAGTTCCTCGAGCGTGTAGGGTTTCTTCACGAAATAGTGCATGCCCATCTTCTCAAACTCGCCGCGCGCCTCCGGCGTCAGGTGGCCAGTCAGGATGAGCACCTTCAGCTCCGGCTTCGTGGCGCGGATCACGCGGTAGACCTCGACGCCGTTGGCGCCGGGCATGTTCAAGTCGAGCAGCACGGCATCCAGCTTCGCGTCCTGGCTGGCGATGACTTCGATCGCCTCGAGTCCATCGGCCGCGCTGCGCACGCGATAGCCCTTCCGCGACAACGCCGCCTCGAGCAGCAGGCGCAGGGGCGCCTCGTCGTCGACGACCAGCACCGACTCGCTGCCGCCGGGGAATTCGCTGGCCCGGGTGAACGCCGGCGGCACGACCGCGGCGTCGGCGAGCGGGAGGTAGACCTTGAAGGTGCTGCCGACGCCCGGCTCGCTCTCGACTTCGATCGTGCCCTCGTGGCTGGCCACGATGCCGTAGACGACCGCGAGGCCGAGGCCGGTGCCCTTGTTGACCGCTTTGGTGGTGAAGAACGGCTCGAAAATGCGCGCGCGCACCTCGGGCGACATGCCGATGCCCGTGTCGGTGACGGCCAGGCAGGCGCAGGCGCGGCCGCCGACGACGCCGCTGGGCACGGCGGCGCCTTCCACCTTCGAGGTGGTGATGGTGATGACGCCGCCCGACGGCATGGCGTCGCGCGCGTTCACGCAGAGGTTGAGCACGATCTGCTGCAGCTGGTTCTGGTCGGCGAGCAGCGGCGGCAGGTTGTCCTCGAGCGCAAAGTTGAAGGTGAGGTTGCGCGGAAAAGTCTCCGAGAGCAGCGCCACGAGCTCGCGCGTCAGCTGGTTGAGGTCGAGCGGCGCGAAGCGCACCTCGGCCTTGCGGCTGAAGGTCAGGATCTGCCGCACCAGACCGCTGGCGCGCTGCGAGGCCTTCTTGATCTCGCGCATGCACTTCTGCAGCAGCGCGGCATCGCCGGGATTGAGCAGCGCGAACTCCGCGTAGCCGTTCATCACGGCGATGATGTTGTTGAAGTCGTGCGCGATGCCGCCGGCGAGGGTGCCGAGGCTCTCCATCTTCTGGGCCTGGCGGAGCTGTTCCTCGAGCGTGCGGCGGCTCGTGACGTCCTCGCGCAGGCAGAGGAAATTCGTGATCTCGCCCGACGGGCTGCGCAGGCAGGAAACCTGGACGGACTCGAAGACCTTCTTGCCGTCGGGGCCCTCACGCGCGAGTTCGCCGCGCCATTCCTGGCCGCCCGTCACCGTGGCCCAGAACTTCCGGTAGGACTCCTCGTCAGGATGACCCTCGCGCAGCACCTGCACGTCCTCGTCGAGCAGCCGCTCGAGGGTGTAGCCGGTCGCCTCGGTGAACTTGGCGTTCACGTATTGGACGTTGCCCTCGGCGTCGGTGATCGCGATCGCCACGGGCGACTGCTCCACCGCGCGGGAAAGCTTGAAATACTGCTCCTCCGCCACGCGCTGCCGGGTGATGTCGTGGCCGACCGAGCGGACGCCGATCCAGCGGCCGGCGTCGGCGATTGCCTTCTCCTCCCACGCGATCCAGCGCCAGCCCTGCGGGGTCAGCCAGCGCGATTCGCAGGAAGTGCGTCGCGGTTCCTGGTTCAGCTCCGCGTTCGCCGCGGCGAGCGCGGGGGCGTCGTCCTGGTGCAGCCACGCGGCCACCGGCCGGCCGGGCAGGTCGCCGATCGGGCAGCCGAACCGGCGCGCGAACGCCTGGTTGGCCGCAAGAATGCGCCCTTCCCAATCCCGGCAATAAACGAGCGCATCGCTGCCCGCCCACGCGCCGAGCAACGCCTCCGGCGGCGGGAACGCGCGTGCGCCCGCGATAGAATCGCTAATCACAACTGACATGCAGTCGGTTAATCGGCGCGCGGCGCGCGAACTTTAAGGCCGTCCGGCCCGGGTTAAACGAGGCCGCCCAACATGGCGGGCAGGCGCTGCAGGGCGTTCTCGATCGCCGCCCGGGCGAGGGTCGATTCCGGGCCGTCGGCACCGTAGAGCACGTGCCAGCCCTCGAGGCGCAGCCAGCTGTCGCGCTCCACGGGATCGACCTTCTCGAAGCCGCCGGTGATGCCGGCGTGGCGCACGAGGTGGTCGGCCACCTGGACGGCGGCGGCGAAGAGTCGGTGGCGGGGGCGCGGTCGGGCTCGCAGTGGTAGCGCACGGCCATGGCGATCTCCTCGCAGACCTGGTGTTTCTGCAGGTAATGCGCGCCGATCTGGGCGTGATCCCAGCCGATCAGCTGCCGCTCGAGCCGGCAAACCTCGGCCGGCGTGCGCAGCGGCGTGTTGGAAATCTGCACCAGTTCGTCGGGGAACGCGTAGGCCATGACGACCTTGCCGACGTTGTGCAGCAGGCCGACGAGGTAGTCGGTGTCGTCGTCGATCGACAGCGGTGTGGCGCGCAGGATCTCGCGAGTGAGGATCGCGCAGCCGATGCTGTGCGCCCAGAGGTCCTTCCAGGGCAGCGGCGTCGAGACGTTGCCCTGCAGGCGCTCGAGCTCCTCGATCACCGGAGTGGCGACGGAGAGCTCGCGGATCTGGCGCAGGCCGAGGAAGAAGACCGCCTCCTCGATGTTGTTCACGCGGGCGCCGAGGCCGAAATAGACCGAGTTCACCATGCGCAGCAGGCGGGCGGAGAGCGACGGGTCGCGGCGGATGATCTCGGCGATCTGCGAGGTCAGGCTCTGGTCCGACTTCACGAGCGCGCTCAGCGCGTCGTTGTTGGCCTGGAGCGACGCGAGCTTGGGACAGGCGTTGATGCGGCGGCGGATCTCTTGGTCGTCAAGGGCGGAGCGGCCGTCGACGGGCGGTGTGGAAAGGGACGACATGGGTGTTGTCATGAATGCCCGCGGCGCATGCCGCCGGCGCGCATTCACGGGATTCATCGGCGGCAAGTGGCGGCACTTGAACAAATTTCGCTCAATTCCGCGGCCCGCGCGCCGATTAGCCTGAAGGCGAATCATCGGCCCGGAGCCTTTCCGGGCCGGAGCTTCGCGTTCCCGCATGTCTCCGGCCCAACTGCAAAGTCTCCTCCAGCAAGCCATCGCCCACCATCGTGCGAACCGGCTTCCGGAGGCGTCGGCGATCTACACGCGCATCCGCGCGCTCGCGCCGCGCAACTTCGATGCGGTGCACCTGCTCGGGGTCGTCGCCATCCAGCAAGGCCGCTCCACCGACGCGGTCGAGTTGCTCAAGAAGGCCGCGACGCTCGACCCGCGGCACGCCGTGTGTCGGATGCGCCTGGGCCTCGCCCTCCTCGGGGCGGGCCGCGCCCGGGAGGCCGAGGTCGAGTTGCGCGAGGCGCTGCGGCTCAGTCCGGACCTCGTCGAGGGCTGGGACAATCTCGCCTACTGCTTCAAGGCCCAGGATCGCCTGAAGGAGGCCGTCGAGTGCCACGAGCGCTCCCTCGCGATCAATCCGCGCAACCCGACCGGGTGGTATAACTACGGCCTCACCCTCAGCCTCTACGGCCGGGTGGGGGACGCGCTCCGCTGCCACGACCGCGCGCTCGCGGCCGATCCCAACTACGCCAAGGCCCACTTCGGCCGCGCCCAGGCGCTGCAGCAGGCGCATCGCATCCCGGAATCCGTGGCCGCCTACGCGACCTACCTCGCGCGCGAGCCGCGCAACTTCGACGCGCACAGCTACCGGCTCTTCGCGCTCAACAATCTCGAGACGCTGTCCCGCGAGCAGGTCTTCGCGGAACACGTCGCGTTCGGCCGGCTGGTCGGCGAGTTTCCCGTCCCCGATTTTCCCCACGACCGGCAGCCCGGGCGGCGCCTGCGCGTCGCGCTGCTCTCGCCGGATTTCCGCACGCACTCGTGCGCCTACTTCATCGAGCCGCTCCTGCGACACCTCGATCCCGCGCAGTTCGAGCTCTACCTCTACCACGACCACTTCCGCGAGGACGCGCTGTCGCAGCGCTTCAAGGCGCTCGCGGCCGTCTGGCGCAACTTCGTCGGCCAGCCGACCGAGATGGTGGAAAAGATCATCCGCGCCGACCAGCCCGACCTCCTCATCGACCTCGCCGGGCACACCGGCGTGACCAACCGCCTGCCGATGTTCGCCCGCCACGTCGCGCCGGTGCAGATCACCTACCTCGGCTACCCGAACACCACCGGCCTTCCCGCGATGCACTACCGCCTGACCGACGGCATCGCCGATCCGGTCGGCGAGGCCGACGCCTTCGCGACCGAGCAGCTCGTGCGCTTCGCGCCGACCGCGTGGTGTTACCAGCCGCCGCCGGAGTCGGCCGCGCCGGTGCCGCCGCCCTGCCTCGCGACGCCCGATGCGCCGTTCACGTTCGGCTGCTTCAACAACCTCGGCAAGATCACCGAGACGACGCTGCGGATGTGGGGCCGGATCCTCGCCGCCGTGCCGGATGCGCGTTTCCTCTTCAAGGGCCGCGGGCTCGGCGAGCCGGCGGCGCGCGAGCGGCTGCTCGCCCATTTCGCGGCCTGCG
Source organism: Oleiharenicola sp. Vm1 (assembly GCF_047777955.1). Taxonomy (GTDB): domain Bacteria; phylum Verrucomicrobiota; class Verrucomicrobiia; order Opitutales; family Opitutaceae; genus Didemnitutus. The sequence goes on along the minus strand of NZ_CP180537.1, from coordinate 3,547,058 downwards.
GCCTGCCGCCGGAGCGCATCGAGCTGCTCGAACGCACCGCCGAGACGGCCGATCACCTCGCCCTCTACCATCGCATGGACGTCTCGCTCGACACGGCGCACTACTGCGGCACGACGACGACCTGCGAGTCACTCTGGATGGGCGTGCCCGTCGTCACCCTGGCAGGCGACCGCCACGCCGCACGCGTCAGCGCGAGCCTGCTCACCGCCATCGGTCACGAGGAGTGGATCGCGCACAGCGAGGACGACTACGTGGCGAAGGCCGTCGCCCTGGCCCGCCAGCGCCCGGCGCTCGCCGCCGTGCGCGCCGCCTTGCGCGCCGACATGCAGCGCAGCGCGCTGCTCGACGAGGTCGGCCAGTCGCGTTGCTTCGCCGCCGCCCTTCGCCAGTGCTGGACCGAGTGGTGCGCCCGGGAGACGGAAAAGCTCGAGTCGCGCGCGCCGCTCCCGGCCGGCGTCTAGACGCCGCGTCGGGGCAAAATCTGCCGGACGCTGCCGCCCGGCGCTCGCCGGCGTGCGAGGCACCGCCTGGCGGCGTCGGGAAAAATTTTCTACTCGCAGGAAGGCAGTGGGTTGCGCGCGGCCTCGCTTCGGCGGCCTGCCGTTTGCTCAACGCGGGCTCTCCCGCACGGATGCCATCGAAACCCACCGCCGCCCGCCCCGCCGCTTCGGACTCCGCGATCGTTTCCGGATCTCCGATGCGACTGCGTGCGCGCCGGCCTCAACCCCGTTGAATCATGACCTCCGTTGCCCTGCCCGAAATCACCGTCACCAAGCCCGCGCTCCCGCCGCTGCAGGACTACGTGGCCTATCTCGAGCAAATCTGGGCGTCGAGCTACGTCACGAACAACGGCCCGCTGCTGCGCCAGCTCGAGGGCCAGCTGCGGGAACGCCTCCAGTCGCCGCACGTGTGGTTCGTCAGCAACGGCACCATCGCGCTCCAGATCGCGCTCCACGCCGCCAACGTCGACGGCGACGTCCTGACCACGCCGTTCAGCTTCGTCGCCACCAGCGGGGCGCTGCTCTGGGAGCGCTGCAAGCCGGTCTTCGTCGACATCGAGCCGCGCTACCTGACGATCGATCCGAAGAAACTGGAAGCCGCTCTGACGCCGCGCACGACCGCGATCCTCGCGACGCACGTCTACGGCTTTCCCTGCGCCGTCGATGAACTGGCCGCCTTCGCGCGCGCCCACGGGCTCAAGCTCATCTACGATGCCGCGCACACTTTCGGCTGCGAGCTGCACGGCAAGCCGCTGGTGGGCTACGGCGACCTGAGCTGCCTGAGTTTCCACGCCACGAAGATCTTCCACACCATCGAGGGCGGGGCGGTCGTGATCAACAACGACGACGTCCTGGCCGAACGCGTGAAGCTCATGCGTTCTTTCGGCCAGTGGGGGGAGAACTTCCGTTGCGAGGGCATCAACGGCAAAAACTCCGAATTCCACGCCGCGATGGGCCTCTGCATGCTGCCGCGGGTCGATGCGCTCATCGCCGAGCGGCGCGAGCAGGTCCTGCTGTATCACGAGCTGCTCGATTCCAGCGAGGCCGTGCTGCCCAAGGCCCCCGAGGAGGGCTTCAAGCACAACTACGCCTACTGCCCCATCATCCTGCCCACGGCGGCGATTTCGCAGGCCGTGCTCGACGATCTCGCGGCCGTCGGCATCCGCGCCCGCCGCTATTTCTTCCCGCCGCTCAACCGGCTCGCCTACCTCAGCGACACGCGCGACTGCCCGATCGCCGAGGATATCGCCGGCCGCGTGCTGTGCCTGCCCACTTCCACGGACGTCATTCCCGCCGTCCAGCACCGGGTGGCCGGCATCATCCACGACGTGCTGGCGCGCTCCCGGCGCCGTATCGCCGGCGACCATGTCGCATCCTGAGAAAATCTTCCTCGTCCCCAGCGGATACAACTTTCGCGCGGTGCTCGCGTTCTGTCGCGCGCTCGAGCAGGCCGGCCACGTCCCGGCGGTCGTCGCCTGCACGGCGGAGGATCCCATTTTTCACACCCGGTTTGCCGCGGCGGTGGTCTTCACGCGCGCGGGCCGGAGCCTCGAGGTGGACGACTTCGCCGCCGCCGTCGCTGCGGCGCGGGCCGGGCGCGGCGCCACGCGCTGCGTGCTCGCTCCGGCGTCCGAATACCTCGTCCGCTGGGCGCTGCGCCACCGCGGGGAACTCGCGGCCGCCGGCTGCGAGCTGCCGTTGCCGGACGAAGCCGCCTACCTGCGGGTGACGGACAAGGCGTCCTTCACGGCGTTCTGCCGCCAGCGCGGCCTGCCGGTCCCGGAGGAGCGCCCGGACGCATCGCGCCTGCCTTGCGTGGCGAAGCCGCGCTGGAATGTGGCGCCCGACGGCACCTCGCTCTACCCGTGGCTGCTGCGCACGCGCGAGGAGGTGCTGCGCTTCGAGTGCGAGACGCAGCCCGAGCACTTCTTTTCCAGGAGTGGGTCGACGGCCGCAGCCTCTACCTGTTCTTCCACCTGCCGCGCCGCGGCCGCGCGACCGTGTTTTCCCAGGAAAACCTCGCGCAGCAGCCCGGCGGCAAGTCCGTGCTGCTCGCGCGCGTCGCGCGCCTGCACGAGGACGCGCGCGAGGTCGCGTTCTGGGAGGACGCTCTGCGCGCCGCGGGCTTCCACGGCGTCGTCATGCTCGAGCTGCGGCAGCGCGACGACGGGGAATGCGTCCTGATCGAGGCGAATCCGCGCCTGTGGGGACCGCTGCAGCTTTGCGTCGATGCCTGTCCGCCGTTGCTCCGCGGCTACATCGACGAGCACCTGGGTCGCGCCGTGACCGCCCGCCCGGCGGGGGCGATCCGCTCCCGCGGTCTCTACTGCTGGTCCGGCGGCTTCGCGGCGGGCGATCCGGTGTGGCACGGGACCAAGCCGCGGCGCGGATGGCTCGCGCGCCTGCGCTACGCCGCCGCGGATGTCTACCTCCGCCCCGATTCCTGGCGCCAGTTCCTGCACGAGTGGCGCGGCGCCGCGCGCGACGACAGCGCCCGCCCGGTGGCGGGCAAATCCCCGGCGGACTCCGCCTCCCGGCGCTGAAACCCTTCCCATGAGCACGCTCACCGTTCCCGATGCCACGCTGGCCGCGCGCCTGCACGAACTCTACCACGACCAGTCCAAGCACTCGGTCTACCAGAGCGTGCCGGCGTTCGTCGCCCGCGCGCTCGGCTACCAGGAGGAGATCCACTCGCTGTGGCGGAGCGACGCCCCGCGCTACGACTACCTCGCCGCCCGGCTCGCGCTGCCGCCGCAGGCCACGATCGCGGACATCGGCGCCAACACCGGATTCTTCACCCTGAACCTCGCGCACGCCTTCCCGCACTGGCGCGTCGCGGCCTACGAACTCAACCCGCGGCACGCGGAATTCATCCGGCTCACGGCCGCGGGCTTCGGCCTCGAGAATGTCGCGGTGCGCCCGCAGTCGTGCGACTTCGCCGGGCTGGACCAGCTCCCGTCGTTCGACGCCGTGCTGCTGCTGAACGTGGTGCACCACGCCGGATTCGATTTCGACCGGCACGTGCCGGACGACAACGCGGCCTACACCGACCACGTCGTCGCCTACCTGCGCCGGCTGCGGACGCACACGCGGCGGCTCGTGTTTCAGGTCGGCTCCAACCGCGGCGGCGACAAATCGCGCCCGGTGCACCCGCGCGACGACGATCACCAGCGCCTGCGCTGGACCAGCGACGTGCTCCGCGCCGCCGGCTGGCGGCTCGCCGCGCTCGGCTACGCGCAGCTCGATGCGGCGGGCGCGGTGGTCTTTCGCGACGCACCCGCCGACCTGCGGGAACGCGCCAACGCGGGGACGCTCGCGGCATCCGAGCCCTTCTTCGCCGCGGCGAAGCTGGAGCGCTTCCCGGGCGAATTCCACCGTCGCCCGCTGATCATCGCCGAGGCGACGGTGAGCCGCTGACATGACCGTGCCGCCCGCCAACGATTCCCCGGACCGCGTCGACGCCGGCGCGCGCCTGGGCGTGGACGAATTTCTCGCGCGTTTCCAGAAGGTGCCGGTCGAGGAGGTCCCGCACCGCTGCCCGCCGGAGCCGCTCGTGTCGGTCATCATGCCGACCTACAACCACGCGCGCTTCGTGGCGCAGGCGCTGGACTCGATCCTGGCCCAGCAGGTGGATTTCCCCTTCGAGATCTGCGTCGGCGAGGACGATTCGCGCGACGGCACGCGCGAGATCTGCCTCGACTACGCGCGCCGCTTCCCGGAGCGCATCCGGCTCTTCCTCGTGCCGCGGGCGAACAATCTCGCGATCGGCGGGATTCCCACCGGCCGCTTCAACCTGGTCAACCTGCTGTTCCGCGCGCGCGGCCGCTACCTCGCGTGGTGCGAGGGCGACGATTACTGGACGGAGCCGACGAAGCTGGCGCGCCAGGTGGAGTTCCTGGAACGCACCCCCGGCTGCGCGCTCACCTTCCACGATGCGGAGGTGCTCTACGAGGAGGGCGCCGGCTGGGTCCGGAAGCATGGCTACGCCGATTTCCCGTGGTGCCGCATGGACCCCGCGCGGCGCGACTACTCCGCCCGCGAGCTGATCGAGTCGCCGCTGTGCCCGACGGCGAGCGTCGTGCTCCGCCGCCCGGCAGACTGGCGCTTTCCGCTCTGGTTCTTCCATGTGCCGAGCGGGGACATCCCGATCGAGGTGATGGCGACCGGAGCGGCGCAGGTGCATAATTTCGGCGAACGCTGGGCGGCCTACCGCAAGCACAAGGGCGGCATCTCCGCCCAGCATCGCGGCACCATGATCCATGTCGGCCGCATCATGACCTACCTCGGCCTGCTCGCGGAGCTGGACGGCGCGCAGCTTGCGCCGCTCACCGCCGTGATCGAAAAGCACGCCCGCGAGCTGCCCTCGACCTTCGCGCCCTATGCTCCGGCGGTCTGGGACTCGCTGGTCGCCGCCGCGCGGCAGCGGCTCGACCGCGCCGCCGCGGCCGATGCGGCCGCGCCCGCGCTGCGCCGGGCGCTGGCCGGCCTCGAGGCGCGCCGCACGGACCCGGCGCCGGCCGCCGCGCCGGTGCGGCCCCCGAAGTGCTCTTCCTCGCGCACGGCCCCGGCCAGGTCAACGGGCCGAACGTCTGGCTCACGCGGCTGCTGCCGGCGCTGCGCGCGCGCGGCTTCGCGCCCCGCGTGCTGATGTTCATGACGCAGGCGGGCGCGTGCCCCGTCGCCGGGCGGCTGCGCGCGGCGGGTGTCCCGGTGGAGGAGGCGCCGTTCGCGCACACCGAGGAGATGATGCGCACGATCCTGCGCCACGTGCGGGAGCGGCCGTGCGACGTGTTCGTGCCGAACCTGAACGTCCAGGGCTACTTTGCCGCCGAGCACCTGCGCGCGGCCGGCATCCCCACGGTCGGCGTGCTGCACTCCGACGACGACTTTCACCGCGACCTGGTCGACGAGTTCATCCGCGACCGCGCCGGCCGCTACTTGTCGGCGGCGGTGGTGGTTTCGGAGTTCCAGGCTGCGGCGCTGCGCGCGATGGACTGCGGCGCGACGCAGATCCTCCAGTCGCCCTACGGCGCGCCGGTGCCGGCGCAGGCGGCGGAGTATTCCGCGCGGCCGTTCCGCTTCGTCTACGTCGGCCGGCTGGTGGAGGAGCAGAAACGCATTTCCGAGACGGTCGCCGCCATGATCGAGGTGCTGCGCCGGCATCCCGCGGCGGAGTTCGCGATCTGCGGCGATGGCTCCGCGCGCCCCGCCGTCGAGAAGCTGATCGCGCAGGCGCAGCTCGGCGAGCGCATCAAGCTGCTCGGCAACCGCCCGTCCGAGGAGGTCCAGGCCCTGATGCTCGCGAGCCAGGCGTTCGTGCTGCTCAGCGACTACGAGGGCATCCCCATCGCGCTGATGGAGGCGATGGCGTGCGGACTCGTGCCGCTGTGCACGCGCATCCGCAGCGGAGTGGGGGAGCTCATCCGTCCGGGCGAAAACGGCTTCTTCGTCGCCGACCGCGGGGCGGATCTGGTCGCGACCGCCGGCCGGCTGCTCGCCGAGCGCGAGCTCTGGACGCGCTGCTCGCGCGCCGCCCGGGCGTCGATCGAGCAGCGGTTCTCCGTCGAGACGAACGCGGACAACTGGGCCGCCTTCCTCCACGGCCTGATCGCCGCCGCGCCGCGCCCGCGCCGCGCCATCGAAATTCCCGCCGCGTTTAACCTCCCGCCGGTGCGCCCGAATCCGAAAGGCATCGCGCGCGAAGACCGCCGCCAGCCCGCCATGAACCACGCCGCTCCGCATCCGTTCACGAATCCGCCGCTCGAACTCAACAACGTCGACCTCTACTGGACGCGCGCCTCCATCCTGCGCGCGGTGCGGGAGGCCGCGCCGCAGTTCCACGGCGTGTTCCTCGACATCGGCTGCGGCGTGATGCCCTACCGCGAGCTCATCCGCCAGGCGGCCCCGCGCCTCACGCGCTACATCGGCCTCGATATCGAGACGCCGATCTACAAGGCGGAGGTCGATCTCCGCTGGGACGGCCGCCGCATCCCGCTCGCCGACGCCTCGGTCGACAGCGCGATGCTCACCGAGGTGCTCGAGCACTGCCCCGAGCCGGGAGTCGTGCTCCAGGAAGCCCGCCGCGTGCTCAAGCCCGGCGGCGTGCTGTTCTTCACCGTGCCCTATATCTGGCCGCTGCACGACGCCCCCTACGATTTCTTCCGCTACACGCCCTTCGCGCTGGAAAAGCTGCTCGCTGAGGCCGGCTTCGCCGACGTGAAGCTCGCGGCCCTCGGTGGCTGGAACGCGAGCCTGGCGCAGATGATCGGCCTGTGGCTCAAGCGCGCGCCGCTGGCGAGCGACGAGCGCCAGAAGATGGCGCAGCAACTGTGGCCGCTCTTCCAGGAATTGGTCCGCACCGACCAGCTGCCGGCCGACCCGAAGGCGGGCAACACGATGGCCACCGGCTGGACCGGCCTCGCGCGCGTGCCGGCGCCCGCCGCGCCCGCGCCGGAGCGCCGCACCGCCGGCGACCTGCCCGTGGTGCTCGTGCGCTCGCACGAGTTCAACTACTCGGAGACCTTCGTCGAGGACCACGTCAACTTCCTCAGCTCGAACCTGACGCTGCTCTACGGCTTCCCGTTCCCGCGCTTCGTGCGCGGCGGCCGGTCCGTGCTGCCTGCCGCGACCGAGCAGAAAATCCAAGCCGCGCTCGCGGCGAAGACCCCGGTCACGGCCGGGCTGTGGGCCGAATACACCGCGGGCCTCGCGCAATTCCTCCGCGGCGCCGGGGCGAAGGCCGCGCTGGTCGAGACCGGGCTGATGGGCGCGTTCGTCCACGAGGCCTGCGCGCAGGCGCAGCTGCCGTTCGTCGTCCATTTCCACGGCGTCGATGCGTTCGGCCGCGAGCTGCTGGACAGCTGGCTGCCGCGCTACCGCCAGTTCTTCGGCCAGGCGGCGAGCGTGCTCGCCGTGTCGCGCGCGATGCACGCGCAGTTGCTCCAACTCGGCGCTCCGGCGGAGCGCACGCTGCTCGCGCCTTACGGCGTGGCGATCGACCTGCCCGCGACGGCGGAGCCGGCCAAGGCGCCGCCGCATTTCGTGGCCGTGGGCCGCTTCGTGGAGAAGAAGGCGCCGCACCTCACGCTGCAGGCCTTCGCGGCCGTGCACCGCGCGCTGCCGGCGGCGCGCCTGGTCATGATCGGCGACGGTCCGCTGCTGCCGGCGTGCCGGCAGTGGGCGGCGGAAAACGGCCTGGCGGAGGCCGTGACGTTCGCGGGCGTGCAGTCCCGCGAGGAAGTCTCGCGCCACCTGGCGGCGAGCCGCGCTTTGTCCAGCACAGCGTCGTCGCCGCCAACGGCGACAGCGAGGGCCTGCCGCTGGCGGTGCTCGAGGCCGGCGCGCACGCGCTGCCGGTCGTGGCGACGCGCCATGCCGGCATCCCGGACGCGGTGCGCGAGGGCGTCGACGGTTTCCTCGTGGCGGAGAAGGATGTCGCCGGCATGGCGGAGGCGATGCTGCGCCTGGCGCAGGACGGCGCACTCGCCGCGCGGCTCGGCGCCTCGTTCCGCGAGCGCGTCGCCGGCCAGTATGCGCGCGCGGGTTCGCTCGCGCGGCTCCACGGCATCCTGCAGGCGGCCGCCGAAGGGCGGTCCGCGCGGGAGTTCGACGCGAGCGCAGCGGACGCGCCCGCGCCGGAGCCGGAGGCCCCCACGCCGCGGCAGCGCGTCGCGCAGGACCGCAACGATCTCAACGCCTACCTCGACCTGGCGGCGGCGATGCTCGACGAGGGCCGCCTCTCCGGCGCCTATCTCGCGGTCGCCGAGGCGCACCGGCTCAGCGGCGGCACCGAGCAGACGACCGACGCCCTGCGCCAGCTGGAGTCGCACGGCGCCCTGGAGGACGCGCAGGTGCAGACCTACCGGGCGCGCGCCGGCTGGACACCGCGGGCGCCGCAGGCGAATCCCCAGCGCATCCTCGTGGTCACGAACCTGCTCCCGCCGCAGGAGATGGGCGGCTACGGCCGGACGGTGTGGGAGTTTTCCCGCGAGCTGCTCGCGCGCGGTCACGCGGTGCGCGTGCTCACGGCCGACATGCCGCACCTGCTCCGCAAGCCCACGGCGGAACATGCCGCCTTCGAGCCGCACGTGCGCCGCAGGCTGAAGCTGTGCGGCGACTGGAAGAACGGCGCCGTCGTGATCGAGCCCGACGCCGAGCGACGCAAGGCCCTCCTGCGCGAGAACCACCAGACGATCCTGCGCGAGATCGACGAGTTCGGCGCGGACGTGATCATGGCGGGCAACCTCGACCTCGCCGGGCATTTCTTCATCCAGGCCGCCCTCGACCGGGGCATCCCGGTGCTGCACCGGCTCGGCAATGCGCATCCCGGCTACGAGCCGGCGCAGTCGCCGCAGGGGCCGCTCTTCTGCCTCGCCGGCTGCTCGGCGTGGGTCAACGAGGGCATCCGGGCGAAATCGTATCCGATCTCGCGCTACGAGGTGGTGCCGCCGGGCTCGCCGCTGACGGAGTATTTCCGCGCGTGGCCGCCGCGGCGCGAGCGCCTGCGGATCGCCTACGCCGGGCTGCTCATGCCCTACAAGGGCGCGCACGTGCTGGTGAACGCCCTGGCCCACCTCGCGCGCGCCGGCATCGACTTCGAGTGCACGCTGGCGGGCGACACGACCCGGCCGGAGTATCTGGACGCGATGCGCGCGGTGGCGGCGGAGCACGGCTTCCTCGAGCGGATCAGCTTCCCCGGTTTCCTGGGCAAGGCCGAGCTCGCGGCGCTCTACGCCCGCAGCAACGTGCTGGTGTTCCCCAGCGTCTTCGAGGAGCCGTTCGGCAAGACCCAGATCGAGGCGATGGCCGCCGGTCTGCTCGTGGTCTCGAGCGGCAGCGGCGGCGCCAGCGAGATCATCGAACACGGCAAGACGGGCCTGCTTTTCCCGGGCGGCGACGCGCGCGTCCTGGCCGAGCGCCTGGCGGCCGCGCACCGCCATCCGGCCGCGGCGGAGAAGATCGCGCTCGCCGGCCAGGCCCGGGCGTTCGAGTTCACGACCGAGGCGTCGGTCGACCGCATCGAGGCGATCTTCGCCGACCTCCTGGCGGTGGCGCGCGGCGCCGCCGCTCCGGCCGTGGCAGCGACGTGAGCGCGGGCCGCGCAGCGCACGAACCGACGGCGCCGTGGGTGCAGGAATATCCCGGCGCCACGACCGCCGTCGTGATCGGCGCCCTGCCGCCCGCGTGGCGCGACCGGCTGGCCGGGGCCCGGGCGATCCTGTGGTGCGCGGCTGAGGCGGAGATCGCGGCGGGAGCGCCGGCGACCCCGCCGGATCGGCTGCACGTGTTCCGCCGGGACGAGGCGACGCCTGCGCAATGGCGCGAGACGCTGCTGCGCTTTGTGCGCCTCGACGCGCGGCGGCTGCCGGCGGTGTTCGTGGCGCCGCCGTCGGAGGAGAACGCGGCGCAACGGTGCGAACCGTTCGTGGCCGTCGTCCTGGACGAGTTGCGCGAGCAGCACCGCGGCCGGGTGACGCGGCAGCAGGACGGCTTTCGCTGGCAACAGCACGTGCTCGCGAATCTCGCGCCCTATGTCCGGCGGCCGCTGCCGGCGGAATGGCGCGGGGCGCTGGCCGGGCTGCCGGCGGCGGTGTGCGGGGCCGGGCCGTCGCTCGACGTGTCGGCGCCGCGGCTGGCGGCGGGGCAGGAGGGCTGCGTGGTGTTCGCGGCCGACTCGGCGCTGCGCACGCTGGCGCGGCACGGGGTGCGGGTGGATTTCGCGGTGTCGATCGACGTGGCGAAGCGGCCGGAGAAATGCCTGCCCGAGACGGGCGAGTGGCCCGGCCGCGTCGTGCTCTCGGCCGTGAGTCCGCCCGGCTGGGTGGAGCGCCTGCCGGCGGAGCGGACGTGGTTCGTCGCCAACCGGCAGATCACGACCGACTGGCTGGCGCAGGGCGGGGTGCCGGCGCCGGCGCTGGCCGCGGCGGAGAACTGCGGCGTGACGGCGCTCGAGCTGGCGCGCTGGCTCGGGTGCGCGCCGATCTTCCTCTTCGGGCTCGATCTGGCGCTGAGCGGCCGGCAGCGGCACGCGGATGCGGCCGACGCCTCGATTTACGCGCAGTCGGGTTTCGATGCGGCGCAGGAATGCCCCGCCGTGCCCGGCAACTGGGAGGAGCGGGTGCCGACGCACGCTCCGGGCGACTGGCGCGCGTTGAACGCGCGGCTGGCCGCGTTCGCGCCGGGGACCGTTTTCAACGTGAGCGATCGCGGCGCGCGGCTCGACCGGGCCGCGCCGGTGCGGCCCGAGGCGTGGATCGCGCCCGCGCCGGTGGCGAAGCGCGCGCGCCTCGCGCGGCTGGCGGACGTTCCCGCGCCCGAGCCGGCCGCGGCGGCCGCGCGGTGCGCGGAGTTGCGCGCTTGCGGCCGGCGGATGCATGCGGCGCTGCCCGAGCTGCGGGCGGCGCTGGCGGCGCACGGCCCCGAGGCGGCGGCCGCCGCCTGGCGGCGCCTGCTGGCGGACCCGGCGATCGGCCGGGCGCTGGGCGGCTTCGCGCTGAAGCTGATGCCGCACCTGCTGCCCCCGGCGGAGGGAGACACAGATTTCTGGAACGGGCTGCTCGACGAGTTCGCGCAGCTGGCGGAGCAGCTCCGGCAGCTCGCCTGAACCCGCGCTTCCACGGCCGGACGACGCGCCCGCGCTGATGCCGGCGGGGTCGGGATGCGATTCCGGGACGGCAAAAACAAGAAGACCCCGGAGGCGACTCCGGGGTCTTTTTGCGGATAGAGAGGTTGGGATTTTGGCCCCTGAACCGCCGGATGGTCCCGGTGGTGCTTCACCCGCCACCCTTGCCCGGCCGCTCTTGCGAGCGGCCGGGGGGTTGGGCGAATCAGAACAACCACTAGAACAAGCCGGTCTTACTGGATGAGGCGGAGAGCCACTTGCGAGCTCTGGTTCGCCTGGGCCAGCATCGCGGTGCCGGACTGGACGAGGATGTTCCAGCGCGCGAGTTGCGTGCTTTCCTCGGCCACGTCCACATCGGTGATGCGGCTGTTGGCGGCCTCAAGGTTGGCCTTGTTGACCGTCAGAACCTCCGAAGCGAAGCCGAGGCGGCTCTGCTCCGCGCCGTTGGTGGCGCGCATCGTCGCGACGTTCTGGATCGCGTCGGTGATCTCCGACAGCGAGACCGCGCCGAGGTTGGCCGAGGACGCGGTGCTGGTGAGCACACCGACGCCCGAGGTCGTGCTGGCGAGGTCCTTCGAAGCGAGGGCGACCGTCTGGCCACCGTCTTCGGAGACCTGAACCGACTGGCTGGCACCGAACAGATCCTTGCCGTTGAACTGCTCGCCGGTGAGCGAGGTCAGTTCGGACTGCAATTGCGTGAACTCCGCGTCGTAGTTCGCGAGGTCATCGCTGTTCTTGGTCGGGTCCGAGTAGAGCGTCTTGAGTTCGCTCATGCGGTCCAGAACCTTGCCGGCGACTTTGAGCACGCCGTCCTGGGTCTGGAGGAACGAGACGGCGTTGCCGATGTTCGCGGAAGCCGCACCGGAGCGTTTGGCCGCGGCGCTGAACTTCATCGAGACGGCGAGACCGCCGGCATCATCGGAGGGGTTGACGATTTTGGAACCGCTGGACAGCCGGTTGAGGCTGCGCTGCAGGCTGGTGTTCGAGCTGGCGAGGTTGTTGGAGGCAACCGTGGCCGCGTAGTTGGTATTAATCACGACTGACATGGTATCTATCCTTGATCATTGCGACCTTCCGTCGTCGCCACGGGCCCGGAGGGATCGGCGCCGGACCGCGCCGTTTGAGGCTGGTGCTTCAAAGTGACGGCGCGGCTATCAGGCGCGCCGGTGGGAAAGACATATAGACAACCGCTCTGACAAACGCGGGGTCGGGGGACTAGTCCGACCGCCGCGGACTACCTAGCTGCCGGGGATCAGCCCAGGAGCTTGAGCGCGATCTGCGCGCTCTGGTTCGCCTGGGCGAGCATGGCCGTGCCGGACTGGACGAGGATGTTGTAGCGGGCCAGTTGGGTGGACTCGCTGGCGACGTCGACGTCGATGATGCGGCTGTTGGCGGCCTCGAGGTTGGCCTTGTTGACCGTGAGCACCTCGGAGGCGAAGCCCAGGCGGCTCTGCTCGGCGCCGTTGGTGGCGCGCATGGTCGCGACGCGCTGCAGGGCGTCGGTGATTTCGGAGAGCTGGATGGCGCCGAGGTTGGCCGAGGCGGCGGTGTCGGTGAGGACGCCCACGCCCGAGGCGGAGCTGGCGAGGTCCTTGCCGCTGATGGCGACCTGGGACGAGCCGTCCTCCGAGACCGGGACGCTCAGGGCGGTGGTGCCGAAGAGCGACACGCTGTTGAACTTCTCGCCGGTGAGCGAGGAGAGCTCGCTCTGGAGTTCGGTGAACTCCGCGTCGTAGTTCGCGAGGTCGTCGCTGTTCTTCGTCGGGTCGGAATAGAGCGTCTTGAGCTCGCCCATGCGCTCGAGCACCTTGCCGGTGACCTTGAGCACGCCATCCTGCGACTGCAGGAAGGAAACCGAGTTGCCGATGTTGGTGTTGGCCGCGGCGGAGCGCTTGGCGGCGGCGGACAACTTCATCGAGACGGCGAGACCGCCGGCATCGTCCGCGGGGTTAACGATCTTGGTGCCGCTCGACAGACGATTCAGGCTCTTTTGGAGCATTTCGTTCGAAGCGGCCAGGTTGTTCGACGCGACGGTCGCGGCGAAGTTGCTGTTGATGACGACTGACATGGTATCTTCCTTGATTTTAGAGTGCGACGTCCGTGTCGCATTCGGCTCCCGGTTAGCGGTCCCGGAGCGGACCGGCCTTGTTTCTGATTCGCGGCAGGTGAAGTAACGGCGCGGGGCCAGGAAAATTTAGCCGCTGGCGAGAGGAAAAAATTTCCGGGCCGCCAGGTCGCGTCCGGCCGCCGGCGGGCGTTTCACTCGGAAAACCGCCCGTTGCACCGGTCATTTTTTGCCGGGCAAAAATTTTCTGCGGCGCGCAGATTGATTTAATTTTTTGCCGGAACGGCCGATGAAGGATTGGGCAATTATCGCCTCATCACACGCCATGGCCGGACTCTCTCTCTCAGGACTCGCTTCGGGCTTCGACTGGAAGTCGCTCGTGGAGCAATTGATGCAAGTCGAGCAGGTCCGCGTGACCCGGCTCGAGCAGGAGCAGGCGACCAACACCCAGCAGGTCAACGCCCTCAGCGCGCTGGGGACGAGGATCGACTCGCTCAGCGCCGCCGCCGCCGCCCTGAAGGACGTCTCGGTGTTCTCCGGACGCGACGTCACCTCCTCGACCAGCGGCTCGACCTGGACCCTCTCCGCCTCCGCCGGCTCCGCCACGGGCAGCCACACCATCGCCGTGAGCAAGCTCGCCACGGCGGCGCGCCTCAACGGCACCAGCGACATCGCCGGCGGGCTCAACGCCACCGACGACGTCTCCGGCCTCACCCTGGCCAATCTCCGCACCGGCGCCGCGCCCACCGCGGGCACCTTCACGATCAACGGCCAAAAGATCACGGTCGCGACCACGGATTCGCTCGCGAGCGTGTTCACCGCCATCTCGGACGCCACCGGGGGCGACGTCACTGCGACCTACGACCACACCACGGACAAGATCACGCTGACCAGCGCCACCGACAGCACGATCACGCTCGGGGCGGCGAACGACACGTCGAATCTCCTCCGCGTCCTCAAGCTCACCAACAACGGCAGCGGCACGGTCACGAGTTCCGGCGCCCTCGGCGCGCTCAAGACCACCGGGGCGATCAGCTCCGCCGGCCTGCGCGCGGCCATCACCGCCGTGGACGGCACCGGCGCCGGCTCGTTCTCGATCAACGGCGTCAGCATCAGCTACAACGTCAACACCGACTCGCTCAGCACGGTGCTGAAGCGCATCAACGCCTCCACCGCCGGCGTCACCGCGAGCTACGACTCCGCCCTCGATCGCGTCGTGCTGAGCAACAACACCAACGGCGACCTCGGCATCTCCGTCAGCGAGACCGCCGGCGGCCTGCTCGGCGCGCTCGGCCTGACCTCCGGCTCGCTCGCGCGCGGGCAGAACGCCGAGTTCACCGTCGACGGTGGCCCCACGCTCACCAGCACGGGCAACACGCTCGACGAGTCCGTCACCGGGCTCACCGGCCTGAGCGTGAAGGTCGACAGCGAGACGACGCAGACCATCACCGTCGCGGCCGACACCGCCACGATGCGGACGAAGATCAAGAGCTTCCTCGACGCCTTCAACGCGGTCCAGAGCTACGTCGACGACAAGACCAAGATCACCTCCGCCAACGGCAAGGTCACCACCTCCGTTCTCTCCGCCAACCGCGAGGTCCAGGGCTGGGCCGACCAGCTGCGCTCCACCGCGTTCGCCGCCGTCTCCGGCGTCAGCGGCACGATCCAGCGCCTCGAGCACCTCGGCATCGATTTCGACGGCACCACCGGCCAGCTGGAGATCGGCGACGACGACAAGCTGACGGCCGCCCTCCGCGACAAGCCCGCGGACGTCGAGGCGTTCTTCCAGACGAGCACCACCGGCTTCGTCGCCAAGCTCACCACGCTGCTCGACCGCATGGGCAAGTCGAACGACGACCAGCAGGAGCGGCTGAACAAGACCAACACCAATCTCGACCGCCAGATCGAGGACGTGCAGCGCCAGCTCGACGCCGAGAAGGAGCGCCTGACCGCGAGTTTCGTTGCGATGGAGTCGGCCCAGGCCAAGATCCAGCAGCAAGGCACCGCCCTGACCAACGCCTTTGGTTCGTCGTCCTCCTCGTCCAAATGAGCCGATTGCGCCTCCTCCTTCCCCTTGCGGCGACGCTCTGGCTCGCCGGCTGCGAGATCACGCCGGATCTGGCCGACCCCGTGCGCTACGGGCCGTTTTACACGCCGCGGAACTTCGCCGGCGAGAAGCGCCTGCCGGCGGAGGTCCGGCGCGTGCTCGTGCTGCCGGTGTCGCTCGGCGCGATCGCGCCGGAGGAGACCGCGGCCGCGCTCGACGGCGTCATCGTGCGGGCCCTGCAGGACCAGCAGCGCTTCGAGGTCGTCGCACTGCCGCGCGGGGAATGCCAGCGGTTGTTCGGCGCGCCGGAGTTCTCCTCCACCGCCGCGCTGCCGCACGGCATGATCGAGCAGATCGCGACCCGCTATGCGGTCGACGCCGTGCTGTTCACCGACATCACCGTCTACCAGCCCTACCGCCCCCAGGCGATCGGCCTGCGCAGCAAGCTCGCGACCGTGCGCGATGTCCGCTTGGTGTGGACGTTCGACGAAGTCATCTCCGCCAGCGACCCCGCCGTCGCCAACAGCGCGCGCCGCCGCCCGGTCCAGGCCGCGCAGGGCCGCGATCCGGTCGATCTCAGCCCCGGCACGCTGCTCAGCCCGACCCGTTACGCGGCGTTTGCGGCGGACGAGATGTTCCGCACCTTGCCGCCGCGCTGAGTTCGCGAGCCCTTTGCACTTTCACTCTAAAGATTTCACTCTCCACGACGATAATGTGCCTATCAACCAACGGCGTTCCCTGGCCTACATCAGCGGCTGACCGTTCCCTCCAACGCTGAGTCCATGATTCATTCCACCTCTTCCTCCGACCGGACGGCACGAACGGACGCTGTGTCGCTGGTCCCGCAAAAACCCGTCGTGCGCGGTCCCGGCGCCGATCGTTTTTCCGCCGAGCAATCCGCCGCCCTGCACGCCGCGCTCGCGGCCCAACCGGAAATCCGTCCGGAGGTCGTGGCCCGCGGCAAGGAGCTCGCCGCCGACCCGAGCTACCCGTCGACCGCCATTCTCCGCAAGGTCGGCGAGGCGCTCCTGAAATCGCCCGATCTCACCCAAGACGAGTCCTGAGCCTCCCTCCCATGGTTGCCCAAGACTACGCGCGGACCTACCGCTCCAACGCGGTCCTCACCGCCAGCCCCGGCCAGCTCGTGCTGATGCTCTACGACGGCGCCCTGCGCGCGCTCAACGGCGCCCGCGGCGGCTTCGCCCTCGGCCTCGAGGACCCCCGCCGCTTCGAGGTCATCAACACCCAGCTGCTCAAGGCGCAGGCCATCATTTCCGAGCTGCAGGGCACGCTCAATCTCGACGCCGGCGACGGCAAGTTCGCCCGCGAGATGCACCGGCTCTACGATTACTACCTGCGCCGCCTCATGGAGGCGAACCTGCGCAAGAACGAGGAGCCCATCGTCGAGGTCGAGCGCCTGCTCGGCGAGGTGCGCAATGCCTGGGCCGAGATGCTGGCCAAGCAGGACCGCACCACGCCCGAGAGCGTCCGCGGCGTCGCCTGACCGCATGGAGACGCCCTACCAGACCGCGCAGCGCCTGCTCTCCGCGCTCGAGGACTTCGCGAGTCAGGAGGCGGTGCTGCTGCGTTCGCTGGACCTGGTCGAGGCGGTGCAGATCTCCGAGCGCGCCGCGCCCTTGGTGGAAAAGCTGTGCGCCCTCGCGATCGATCCCGGCGTGGCCGCGCTGCGGCCGCGGGTCGAGGAGCTGGTCGCCCAGCGCCGGCAGAATGCCGTGCTGCTCGATGCGCACCTCGCGCGCCTGCAGGGCGAGCTCCGTCGCATCGACGAAGCCCGCTCGCGCCTTGCGCGCGTCGCGCCCGTCTACGGCGGCAGTTCGCCGAGCGAGTCGCGGCTGAACACCGCGGCGTGATCCCGGGCCGGTCTCCGACCGGCCTTTTCTTGGGGTCGCGTCCCGGCGCCCCGCGCGGGACGCGCGCACCGACGGCCCCAAAGACAAAGGCCTCCCGCAGGAGGCCTTCGGTTAACCCGGGCAAAGAAAGGGTGTCGCGCGTGCGTCGTTCAGACCGCGGCGGCGAGGGACGGCGCGGTCTCGTCGGCCACGGCCAGCTCGGGTGCGCCCGCCATCCACTCGGCCGCGATCTTGCGCGCTTCGCTGGTCCAGTTGATGTCCGGCTTGGAGTAGATCGCGCGGGTGGTGCGGTGGTCGGTGCCGTTCCATGCGAGCTCGGCCTTCAGGCACGGGGTGCCGTCGGCGAGCTGATAGCTCTGCAGGAGCACCTGGCCGCGGGGAATGACGCCGGTGGCCGTGCGGACGCTTAAGTTCAGCCGCGCGAGGCCGAGATGGTAATTCACGGTGCGCGACGTTTCCCACTGACCGTCGAGCGGAGCCGGATCATCGGCGGCGAGGGCACGTTCGAGATCGGAGAGGAAGGAGAGCAGGCGAGTGTGCATGAACAAAGAAGCTCAAGCGCTTCCTTCGGCACGTTTCGCCGGGACTTGAGAAAATTTTCCCAGAAAGAAAGCTCGCCGTGGCGGGTAGGGCCGATTGGCTAATGCTCCCTGCTGCATGCGCGAAACCTCGTCCCTGCCTCCGGTTCCCGCTGATGGACCTCGCCGCAACGCGGTCCTCTTGCTGGAAGACAATGAAATCATCGCCAGCATGCTCACGGCGCTGCTCAAGTCCCTGTCGCTGCGCGTCATCTGGTGCGCGGACAGCGCCACGGGCGAGCGGGTTTTCGCCGAGCGCGGCGGCGAGGTGCTGCTGGTGCTGGCGGATTGCCGCCTGCCGGACGGCGACGGCCGCGAGCTCTGCGCGCGCTTCCGCACGCGCGTGCCGCACCTGCCGGTGCTCGTGACCAGCGGCAGCGTCTCCGGCCGCGGCGTCGCCCCGCTCGAACGCGATCGTTTTGTCGAGTATCTGCCCAAGCCCTATGCGCCGGCGGAGGTCATCACCCGTGTGCGCCGTCTCATGGAAGTGGCCGACGGCGACCCGGTAATGAACGCAGGAATGGTTTGAACCGCCGCGCAGGGGCCCTTAGCTGGTAAGGTTCTCAACTGAACCCCGGCCCGCGCTGTCGCCCCATGTCGTTCGAGAAAGTCCTCATCGTCGAAGACGAACCCGTCGTGCGAAATCTCCAGACGGAGATCTTCACGCGCCGGAAATTCGCCGTCTCGACCGCCGAGACGCTCGCGCAGGCCGAGGCGCTGCTCACCCGCGAGTCCTTCGACTTGGTCATGCTCGACATCCGCCTGCCCGACGGCGACGGCCAGCAGTTCCTCGAGCGCCTCGCCACGCTGCCGGAGCGCCCCCTCGTCGTCATGGTGACCGGCTACGGCTCGATCGAGTCGGCCGTGTCCTGCATGCGCGCCGGCGCCTTCGACTACGTGCTGAAGCCCTTCACGCCCTCGCAGATCGACATCATCATCAAGAAGGGCCAGTCCTACCGCCAGCTCCTCCAGGTCAACAAGCTCCTCAGCGATCAGCAGGGCGAGGACGAGGGCTCGATCATCGGCAAGAGCCCGACCATGCTCCGCCTGCGCCAGCTGATCGAGCGCGTGGCGCCGACCGACGCCACCGTGCTCATCACCGGCGAGAACGGCACCGGCAAGGAGATGGTGGCGCGCGAGCTCTACCGCCGCAGCCCGCGCCGGCAGAACCCCTTCATCAAGGTCAACTGCGCCGCGATCTCCGAGAACCTGATCGAGAGCGAATTCTTCGGCCACGAACGCGGCGCCTTCACCGGCGCCACCGATCGCCGCGAGGGCCGCTTCGAGCTGGCCAACCAGGGCACGCTCCTCCTCGACGAGGTGTCCGAGATCCCGGCGAACCTCCAGGCCAAGCTGCTCCGCGTGCTGCAGGAGCGCGAGTTCGAGCGCGTGGGCGGCAACCGCACCATCAAGGTCAACGTCCGCATCCTCGCCACCTCGAACCGCGACCTGCTCAGCTACGTCGAGAAGGGCGCGTTCCGCCAGGACCTCTACTACCGCCTCAACGTCTTCCCGGTGCACGTGCCGCCGCTGCGCGAGCGGGCGGAGGACATCCTGCCGCTGGCGGACCACTTCCTCGCGCGTTTCGCGCGCAAGTTCGGCATCAAGGTCACGGGCTTCTCCGAGTCCGCGCGCAACGCGATGCTCGGCTACCGCTGGCCGGGCAACGTGCGCGAGCTGCAGAACACCATCGAGCGCTCCGTCATCCTCACCGAGGAAGGCCGCGCCGTGTCCGCCGCCGCGCTCGGCCTGCCGCTCGTGGGCAGCATCACTTCCTCGGGCGAGGCGCTGCTGAACTCCAGCGTGCCGTTCGACTTCGAGCAGAAGACCGCCCCGGCGGCCACGCCGGCCGCGGAAGCGCCCGCGGTCGCCACCACCGACGCCCAGGGCCGCGTGCTCACGATCGCCGAGGTGGAAAAGCAGGCGATCAAGACGGCGCTGCAGCAGACCGGCGGCAATCGCACCAAGGCCGCCGAGCTGCTCGGCATCAGCATCCGCACGCTGCGCAACAAGCTGCAGGAATACCGCGACGCCGGCGAACCGATCGAGGTCGGCGCCGAGACGGGCGAGTAGGCCGCCCTCCGTCCCGGGTTCTTCGCGCGGGCGCGGGAATTTTCCCGGCCGCGCACCGGCGCTACAGTCCGGCGCGCGCGTGCCGATAGCACGTCATGCCGCCGGCGTTCGCTCGCACGCACTTCCGCGCATTTTTGCATAAAGTCCACCCGAAGGTGGGCCGATAACCTTGCCAAGCCCCGCCCGGCCCGAGCCCCTTTTTTTCACCATGCCCGCCACCCAGGAAATCTCCGAGTCCCTCGTCCGCGAGAACATCACCCGAGCGATCGCCGACGTCTTTAAAACCATGCTTGGCAAGTCCTCGGAGCTGTCCACGACGGCGACGCAGGGTTCGGGCGCGAGCTGGCCGCCCATCCCGGTGGAAGGCGTCAATTGCACGCCGCAGGTGGTCGGCACCGTCGGCTTCATCGGCGACGCCAACGGGCTCATCTACCTCTACCTCCCGGTCGACTTCGCGAAGCTGTGCACCTGCCACCTCCTCGGCATGACCGAGGCCGAGATCGACGAGGCGGGCGACGAGGTCATCAACGACGCCATCGGCGAGCTGACCAACATGAGCGTCGGCTCCTTCAAGAACGGCCTGTGCGACGCCGGCTACCCCTGCATGCTCACGATCCCCTCGATCCTGCGCGGCAGCAATTTCTGCGTGGAGCCCATCAGCTCGGCGCAACGCTACATCTACTCCTTCGAGTGCGGCGGCCACAAGATCGTGACCGACATCCTCATGAAGACCGGCAACTGAACCGCTTCCCGAATCCACCATGCGCAACAAGATTCTCACCGTCGACGACTCCAAGACCGTCCGCATCATCGTGCGGAAGGCGTTCAAACCTTACGATTGCGAGATCCTCGAGGCGGCCAACGGCGTCGAGGGCCTGGCCGTCGCGGCCAAGGACATGCCCGACCTCATCCTCCTCGACGTGACCATGCCCGTGATGGACGGCGTCGAGATGCTCACCAAGCTCAAGGCCGACCCGCAGCTCAAGGGCATCCCCGTCATGATGCTCACCGCCGAAGGCGGCCGCGACAACGTGCTCAAGATCGCCAAGATCGGCGTGCGCGACTACATCGTGAAGCCGTTCAAGGAGGAGGTCCTTGTCGAGAAGGCCGGCCGCATCATCGAGCTCAAGCCGCTCACCGACGGCCCGGCGAAGGCCCGCTCCATCTTCGATCCCGCCACGCTCCTCATCGTCGAGGACAAGCCCGCCATCGTCCAGCAGATCCAGGAAGGCCTCAAGCACACGCCCTGGAAGATCCACGGCGTCAGCACGCAGGGCGAGGCGATCGACTTCTGCACGAAGTCCCCGCCGGACCTGATCATGATCTCCCTTTCGCTGCCCGAGGACGCGGCCTTCACGCTCTTCCGCCTCATCCGCACGAACGTGAAGACGAAATACACGCCCGTCTTCGGCCTCGTCGTGAAGACCGAGACCGCCCCGCAGCAGCAGGCGCAGACGGTCGGCTTCACCACCGTCATCACCAAGCCCATCGACCTCGGCGAACTCGAGACCAAGATCGCCAAGGCGATGAACCTCGACACCTCCCAGCGCTACTTCGCCATCGAGGCCGAGTGCCTGATGATGAAGGTGCCGGACAACTGCTCGCAGTCCGTCATCGCCGAGATCACCACCTACATGAAGCCGAAGATGGCCGAGGCGGTCGACGCCGGCCACAACAAGGCCATCATCGACGTGCATCAGCTCAAGACCCTGCACATGGGCGTCATCAAGCTCCTCGTCCAGGCCATGCAGACCTGCCGCGAGCTCGGTATGCAGTTCGTGCTGGTCGGCAACAGCGCGATCGCGACCGAGTGCAAGGGCTTCGAGGACACCCGCAGCTGGCAGTTCCACGAGAACGTGGACGAGGCCAAGGCCAGCCTCAGCAAGCAGCCCGCGCTCGCCAGCGCCTGAGCCCCGCTTTTTTGCGCATCCCGACGCCGCGGCCCCGAGCCGCGGCGTTTTGTTTTTCCCGGCCCCGGCGCGGCCGCAGCGGAGCGGGGCCGGCGGCGGGCCGGCCTAGGCCGCGCCGGCGCCGAGGGCGCGGGCGACCGTGTGCGCGAGGTCGACCAGCTCTGGCGGCTTGCTCAGCACGGCGGCGATGCGCAGGCGCGAGGACTCGGCGCGCTGGTCGGCCTCGAGGTGACCGGAGACGATGACGATCGGCAGCCCGTCGTGCGCCTGGCGGATCTGGCGCGCGAGCTCGAGGCCGGTCATGCCCGGCATGGCGTAGTCGGCCAGCAACAGGTCGAACGCGCCGGGCTGGGCGGAGAACTTCAGCAGTGCCTCGGCCGGGTTGTTCACGGCGGTCACCTGGTAGCCGAGGAACTCCAGCATGCCGGCCAGGGCGGCGCGCGGCCCCGCGTCGTCGTCGACGAAAAGGATGCGCTGCCGCTGGCCGCGCGGCAGGTTGCGGGGCAGCCGCGCCTCGGGCTGCGGCGGCGGCGCGGCGAGCGCGGGGAAGTAGAGATCGAAGCGCGTGCCGACGCGCGGCGTGCTGCGGACGAGGATGGCGCCGCCGTGGTCGCGCACGATGCCGTGCACGACCGCGAGGCCCAGGCCCGTGCCGCGGCCGGCCTCCTTGGTGGTGAAGAACGGATCGAAGATGCGCGGCAGCAAGTCGGCTTCGATGCCGCAGCCGTCGTCGGACACGCTCAGCTGCACCGCCGGTCCGGCCGGCAGCTCCGGGTTGGCCTGCTGCAGCTCGGCGGTCACGGCGGCCGGGGCGAGGCGCACGCCGATGCGCCCGCCCTCGGGCGGAAGCGCCTGCCAGGCGTTGGTGCAGAGGTTCATCAGCACCTGGTGGAGCTGGGTGGCGTCGCCGCGGATGGTCGGGCAGGCGCGGTCGAGCTCGACGTCGATCTGCACCATCGGGGGCAGGGTGGAGCCGAGGAGCCGCAGCGCCTCCTCGACCACCCGCACGAGGTCGACCGGGCCGCGCTCGCCCTCGCTGCGGCGCGAGAAGGCGAGGATCTGCTGCACCACGCGCTTGGCGCGCGCGCCGCCGGCGGCGATGTTGTCCAGCCAGCGCTGGGCGGGATGCGCGACGGGCAGGTCCAGGCGGATCAGCTCGGCCGAGCCGAGGATGCCGGTGAGGAGGTTGTTGAAGTCGTGGGCGATGCCGCCGGCGAGCGTGCCGAGCGATTCCATCTTCTGCGCCTGCCGCAGGCGGGCCTCGGCCTGGCGCTGCGCGGTGATGTCCTGGATCGAGTTGAGCGTGTAGCGCCGGCCGCCGATCTCGATCAGGCTGCCGCTGAAGAGCGCGGCGAAGGTCTCGCCCCCGCGGCGCCGCATGCGCGTCTCGAAGCCGGCGACGTGGTGCTCGGCGCGAAGGATCGCGAGGTAGCGCTCGCGGTCCTGGAGATCGACCCAGGCCATCAATTCCGTCGAGGTGCGCCCGAGCGATTCGGCGCGCGGGATGCCGAAGCCCCGCTCCGCCGCGCTGTTCACTTCGATGATCTTCCCCTCGGGGAACGAGAGCAGGAGCATCATCACCGGGCTTTCCTCGAAGACGGCGCGGAACCGCTCCTCGCCCTCGCGCAGGGCCCGCTCGGTGCGCTTGAGGTGGGTGACGTCGATGAAGGTGTTGAGCGAGTAGCTCTGGCCGGCGATCTGCACCAGGCGGCTGTGCATGAGCAGCTCGAGCTGGTCGCCGTCGCGGTGGCGCATCGAGACCTCGACGTCCTCCAGCCGGCCGGTGTCGGCGAGCACGCCGAGGTAGTGCTCGCGCGTCGGCACGTCGACCCAGAGGCCGGCGTCGAGCACGTGCCGCCCGAGGCATTCCTCCCGGGCGAAGCCGAATGCGGAGGTGACGGCGGCGTTCACGTCGGCGATGATGCCGGCGGGGAAGGAGACCAGCACCATCGGCACCGGACCGTGATCGAAGAGGCCGCGGAACTTCTCCTCGCTTTCGCGCAGCGCGGTGGTCTTCGCCTCGGCCTCGCGGACGGCATCCTCGTAGATGGTGGCGTTGTGCAGGGCGAGGGCGGACAGCTGGGCGAGCAGCCGGCCCTTCTCCAGGTCGTCGGCAGTGAACGGCTGGTCAGGCTGAAAGCGGCAGACGCCGAGCACGCCGATGGCGCGGCCTTCCTGGACGATGGGAAAGACGGCCGCGGCACGGACGCCGGCCTCGCTGTAGGCCGCCACCGCGCCAGGGAGCTCGCGGTAGTGCTGGACCACCGCGGGCTGGAGCGTGTCGATCGCGCGCCAGGCCAGCACGGCCTCGCGCCCGGCGGGCTGCAGGCCGTTCTCGGGGATGGGGCCGGACCAGGCGCGCGGGACCAGCAACTCGCCCTCAAGGAGGAGACCTCGACCGAGGGGGCGTCGAGCAGGGGCGCCGCCCGGTCGACGAGGCCCTGCAGCACCGCGGCCGTGCCGCGGCGGGCGAGGAGGTCGAGCGCGGTCTCGTTGACGGCCGAATACAGTCCGGCCTGGCGCGCGGCGGCGAATTCGGAGGCCTTGATCGCAGTGAGATCGACGTTGATGCCGATGATGCGGAGGGCGCGGCCCTCGGCGTTGCGCTCGATGCAGCGGCCGCGGCTGCGCACCCACACCAGATTGCCGTCGGCGCGCCGGTAGCGGTGCTCGACGATGTATTCGTCGGTCTCGCCGAACTCGACGCGGCTGAGCGCGGCGAGGACCTTCGGGCGCTCCTCCTCCGGCACCTGGAGCAGGAGCGTCTGCAGCGTCGTGCGCGTCTCGCCGGGCGGCTGGCCGATGAAATGCGACCAGCGTTCGTCGAGGAAGACGGTGCGGTCGCGGAGGTCGGCGTCCCACAGGGCGCTGCCGGAGGCGGCGAGGGCGAGGCGGAGCTGCTCCTCGCGGCGGCGCAGGTTGAGCTCGGCGGTCTTGCGCACGTGGATGTCGGCGTGCGTGCCCGCGAGGCGGCGGGGCCGGCCCGCGTCGTCGCGCTCGACGATGCGGCCGATGGAGCGCACCCAGCGCCAGTCGCCCGACTTGCTGCGGAAGCGCGCTTCCGCCTCGTAGCTCGGCGTCTGGCCCGCGAGGTGGGTGCGGCTGGCGAGCTCGGCGCGCGGCAGGTCGTCGGGATGGACGAGCTGCTCCCAGGCCGCCACGGTCGGGGCGATCTCGCCCGGGGCGTAGCCGAGGATGGTCGTGCACAGGGCGCTGAACTCGGGCACGCGGGTCTCGAGATCCCATTCCCAGGTGCCGAGCTGGCTGCCGTCGAGGGCGCGGCGCAGCTGCGCGCGGCTCTCCTCCAGCTCGCGCTCGCGCTCGCGCAGCTCGGCGGTGCGGGCGGCCACCTGGCGCTCGAGCTCCTCGCGCGAGAAGGCGGCGGAGCGGAGCTTGTCGATGGTGTCGTTCACCGCGCGCGCGACGGAGCCGAGCTCGTCGTTGTTGGTGTAGGTGAAGCCGACGTGGACGCGTTCGCCGCGGTTGACCGAGCGCGCCTCCTGCTCGATGCGCCGCAGCGGCCGGAGGAACTGGAGGTGGATGGCGTAGAGGACGCCGCCGATGGCGCCGAGCAGCAGCAGCGAGCCGATCAGCTGGCGGCGGTGCTCGCGGTCGATTTCCTGGGTCACGAGCTCCTCGGCCCGCGTGCGGTGCTCCGTCGTCAGCTCTTGCACGGTCTGGAGCGCGAGCCGGATCTCGTCCTCGATCAGCGGCCGCAGGGTGTTCGCCGCGACGCGCTGGGCGTCGTCCGATTCGCCCAGGCTGCGGAAGGTGCGCCAGTCGCGCTCGAACTGCGCGGCGGCGGTGGCGAGCCGGGCGGTCGCAGCGGCCAGCGGGCCGTCAGGCGGGGCGGAGCGGACGTCGGGGTCGAGCCCGATCTCGTCGAGGGCGTGGCGCAGCAGCGCGATGCTGTGTTCGCCGCTGGCGCCGAGGGCGCTCCATTCCCGGGTGCCGGGCGCGGGCAGGCGGCGCAGGGCGGCGGTCAGCGCCCCGAGCTGTTCGCCTACGGCCTGGAGAGCGTGGCGCTCGGTTCCGCTCTGGGCGCGGCGCGCGGTCTGCGCGGCTTCCCAGCGGTCCCAGCGGCGGAAGTCGAGCGCGGCGTCGGCGACGATCAACACCACCGCGCTCGCAGTGATGAGGTAAATCTTCGTGACGATCTTCACGCGCTTTCTTCCCCGGGAGGGCGCGGCAGCGTTGCCGAACTTGGCGGCGAACACTAGGCGAAAGTCTCCGCGGGGGAGCGAAAGCCGCGCTCTGGCACAAACGGCCCGGGCGAAGCGTGACGATGGGACCGGGGCGGGCGCCGCGCTCAGGCGTCGACGCCCTGCAGCTCCGGCGCCTGCACCGGCGCCGCGCGGCGGGCAGGTCCGGCGGACGCCGACCGGCTGGCCGGCGCCGCGGGCCGGTCGGCGGGGGCGGAACTCGTGCCGGCGAGCGCCTGGAGTTGCGCGACGGCCTCCTTGAGCATCGCGGCCTGGCTGTTCAGTTCCTCCGCGGCGGCGGCGGTCTCCTCGGCGCTGCTGGCATTGCCCTGGGTGACCTTGTCCATCTGCGCGACGGCGTTGGTCACCTGGCTGATGCCCTGGCTCTGCTCGGCCGAGGCCCGGGCGATCTCGGCGACGATCTCGTCGAGCTCGCGGATGTGCTTCTGGATGGCGCTGAAATTCGTGGCGACCTCGGTGCTGATGTCGACGCCCTGCTGGGACTGGGCGACGGAGGCCTCGATCTTCTCCGCGGTTTCCTTGGCGGCCTGGGCGGAGCGCTGGGCGAGGGCGCGGACCTCCTCGGCGACGACGGCGAAACCGGCACCGGCCTCGCCGGCGCGGGCGGCTTCGACCGCGGCGT
Organism: Oleiharenicola sp. Vm1; assembly: GCF_047777955.1. GTDB lineage: Bacteria > Verrucomicrobiota > Verrucomicrobiia > Opitutales > Opitutaceae > Didemnitutus. The sequence continues at coordinate 3,520,548 of NZ_CP180537.1, read as the reverse complement.
TGAGGGCGAGGATGTTGGTTTGGAAGGCGATTTCGTCGATGGTCTTGAGGATTTTGGTGATGCCCTCGCTGGCGGATTTGATGCCCGCCATCGCCTGCTGCATGGTCTGCATGCGCTCGGCGCCGGCGTCGGCGGCATCGCGCGCGCGGCCGGCGGTGTGCTTGGCCTGGGCGGCGCTCTCGGCGTTGCGCTTCGTCATGCCCGACATCTGCTCGAGCGACGCGGAGGTTTCCTCGAGGGCGGCGGCCTGTTCGCTGGACCCCTCGGCGAGGGTCTGGCTGGAGGCGGAGATCTGGCCGGCGGCGGCGGCGGTCTGCTGGGCGCCGGCGTCGATTTGACCGATGGCGGTGCCGAGCGCGCGGGTGGTGCTGCGGGCGATCCACCACGCGATGCCGACGCTCAGGAACAGCGCCGCGAGGACGCCGGCGACGATGGTGGTGGTCGCACTGTTGGCGTGCGCATGGATGGCCGCGCCGGCCTCGGCGCCGGTGGTGCGGTTGTAGTCGATCAGGTTGTGGACGCTCTTGTCGAGCGGCGCGTAGGCGGGTTCGAGGCGCTGGTGGACGAGCGCCTGGGCCGCGCGGGAGTCGCGCTCGCTGGTGGCGATGATCTCGCGGAAGGCGTCGACGTAGCCGGCGCGGGCCCGCTTGAAGTCGGAGAGCAGGGCGCGGTCGCGAGCGGTGATGGCGGTCTTCTCGTAGTCGGCGACGAAGCCGTCGATCTCGCGGATGTTGTCCTGCATGGTGACGAAGAGCGCCTTCTTCTCGACGGCGTCGTCGGTCATCACGTGCTTCAGGGTGTCAGCGTAGTTTTCCTGAATGACATTCGAGATCAGGGCGATGTTGGCCATGCCTGGCAGGCAGTCGCGGGCGACGACGTCGGCATCCTGGCGGATCCGGCCGAGGTTGAAGTAGGCGAAGACTCCGAGCGCGAGCACGACGGCGATGATCGCGGCGAAGCCCAGCATGATGCGTTTCGCAACGGTGAGGTTGTTCATGGGACGACAGGTGACGAGGGAGGCCGAGGGGTGACCGGCTCAGCTCGGTGCGGGGCACACCGAGCCAGTTGCTGAATCGGCACAAACGGTGGTCGCTTGAGCGCGCGATGCCCGTGAGCGGCGCCACCCGAAGAGGCCGGCTCAGGAGTGAGCGTTGGTGGCGATGGACTGCATGGTTTCGGGAGCGACGACGCGGTCGATGTCGAGGAGGGTTTTGACCTGACCTTTGACCTTGGCCATGCCGAGAAGGTAGGTGGTGTCGACGCGGGTGCCGAACTCGGGGGTGGGCTCGATTTCCTCGGCGGGGAGGTGGACGACTTCCTCGACGGAGTCGACGATGAGGCCCATCTGGACGAGGGTGTCGTTGGGGAGCTTGACCTGGACGACGACGATGCAGGTGCGTTCGGCGAACTCGGCCTTGAGGCCGAACTTGACGCGGAGATCGACGACGGGGATGACGCGGCCGCGGAGGTTGATGACGCCCTTGACGAACTCGGGCATCTGGGGGACCGGCGTGATCTTCTGCATGCGGATGATCTCGCGGACCTTCAGCACCGCGATGCCGTAGGCTTCGTTGTCGAGGACGACGGTCAGGTATTTGCCGGCGTGCTTGGATTGGGTGGTGGTCATCGAGGAGGGAGCGCTCATGGGTTGGTTAGGAATCGAGGAAGTGCGAGTCGTCGGCGAGGGCGCCGGCCGGCACGGGTTGCGGCGCGCGCACGGAGGCGGGCGCGGCGGCGGGGCGGCGGAGCGGGGCCGACTTGGCCGGACTGGCGGAGCGGGCCGCAGGCGGCGGAGTGGGCGGGAGAGCGGCGGAGCGCGCGCTCGCGCCGACGAGGCGGCGGAGTTCGAGCACGGCTTCGTCCAGGGCGTGGGCCTGGGCGTTGAGCTCCTCGGCGGCGGCGGCGGTTTCCTCGGCGCTGCTGGCGTTGGATTGCGTGACCTGGTCCATCTGCGAGACGGCGGTGTTCACCTGCGAGATGCCCTGGGTCTGTTCCTGGGAGGCGTTGGCGATCTCGACCACCACGGCGTCCATCTGGCGGGCGCGTTCCACGATCTGCTGGAGCGAGATGGCGACCTTGGCGGAAATCTCGACGCCGTGCTGGCTCTTGGAAACCGAGTCGTCGATCTTGGCGGCGGTTTCCTTGGCGGCGGTGGCGGAGCGCTGGGCGAGGGCGCGGACCTCCTCGGCGACGACGGCGAAGCCGGCGCCGGCTTCGCCGGCGCGGGCGGCCTCGACCGCGGCGTTGAGCGCGAGGATGTTGGTCTGGAAGGCGATCTCGTCGATCGTCTTCACGATCTTCGCGATCTCGCCGGAGGAGAGCTTGATGGCGTCCATGGCCGTCTTCATCTGATCCATGTCGGCGGCGCCGGTGTCGGCGGCCTGGCGGGTCTGGCTGGAGAGCGACTTGGCCTGGTTGGCGCTGTCGGAGTTGCGCTTGGTCATCGAGGCCATCTCCTCGAGGGAGGCGGAGGTTTCCTCGAGCGAGGCGGCCTGTTCGCTCGAACCTTCGGCGAGCGTCTGGCTGGCGGTCGAGACCTGGCCGGAGGCGGCCGTGATCTGGGCGGAGCCGTCCCCGACGACCTGCGAAATCTGGGTCAGCGGCCCGACGATGCTGCGGTTGATGATGAAGGCGAGGCCGAGGGCGAGCGCGATGGTGCCGAGGCCGGTCCAGATGAGGGCGGACTGCACGTAGCGCATCTCGGCGGCGAGGATGGGCCCGAACTGATTCTGGTCGCCCACGACCGCGTCCTCGAGCTGCTGGATCGCGGCATCGAGTCGCTCGCCCGTCGCCGCCATGCGGTTGCCGATGACCTGGAGCTGCGCCGTGGACGCTCCGCGGCGGCCGGCCGCGGCCATCTCGCCGAAGGCGGTGACGTGGTCCTTGAGGTGGCTTTGCGCATCGATGACGAATTTCTGGCGCTCCGGTTCGTGGGCGAAGGCCGCATGGGCCTCCTCCAGCAGGGCGACAACCTTGGCGTGATGGGCCTGATAGCTGGCGACGTCGCCGTCCTTCTTGGTGACGACGTAGTCCTTGGCCGCGATGCGCATTTCGAGGAAATTGGTCTGGACGGTGCCGGCGAGCACGCTGTGGCGGGCGTCGGCGCGGTATTCGGTGAAACCCTCGTGGGCGGAGTGAAACGCCTCGTAGGCGATGCTGACGATGGCTGCGAGCAGCACGAGCACCGTGGCGAAGCCGACCGTCAGGCGCCGGCCGACCGACCAGGCGCGCATGCCCGTGCGAGCGAAGCGGTGGGCGCCGAAGAGCAGGAGCGCGACCAGCGCGGCCCCGAGCGCGAGGACGAGGGCGCTGACGGAAGTGGCGTGCTCGACCGCCGGGGCGGCGGTCGGGGAGCGGCGGTCGGGTGATTTTCCGACGCGGCCGTGGCGACGGGTTCGGACTCGGCCGCGGCGTGCGCGCCGGCGCCGCCGGTGGCGGCGAGGAGGCGGGCCTGCTCGGGGTGCTCGCCCTTGATCTCGACCGCGCCCGTGGCGAGGTCGTAGACGGCGCCGACGACCTTGAGTTTGCCGGCCTTCACGAGTTCGCGGATGGTCGCGCTGTTCTCGAAGATGCCGTCGATCGACTGCCAGACGTTGGCCTCGACGGCCCGGGCGAGCAGTTGCGCGCCGGGCAGCCCCGGGTTGGCGGCCTTGGTTTTCTCGACCGCGGGGACGATGGTGTCGACCAGCTGCGGGATGTTGCCGTGGACCTCGGCGCCCTCGACCACGGCCTTGACCGCGCCGCAGGAGCTGTGGCCCATGACGACGAGCAGCGACGTGCCGAGGTGGGCGGCGCCGTATTCGATGGAGCCGATCTCGTCGGTCTTGGCGACGTTGCCCGCGACGCGGACGACGAAGAGGTCACCGAGCCCCTGATCGAAGATCGTCTCGGCGGGGACGCGCGAGTCGGAGCAGGTGAGGAGGGTGGCAAAGGAGCCTGTCCCTGGGCGACCTCCGCGCGGCGCGCGGCGGTCTGATTGGGGTGCTGGAGATCGCCGGCGGTGAAACGGCTGTTGCCGTCGCGCAGGCGCTGGAGCGCGGCGTCGGCGGATACGGACGAGGCGACGGTGGACGAGGCGACGGCAAGCAGCGTCGTCAGGGTCAGGAGGAGGCGGATGGGCGAGGTCATGAACGGGGGGCGGATCGGCCCTCTCGCCTGCGCGGGCTATAACGCAGTCGATCGAGCCGGTGTTTCCTCGGCGAGATGCCGAGCCGTCGCTTCCCGTTCTTGCAGACCCGAAGTCGGCCCGAACCGGCGGCCGTGTCCGGGGGAGGACACGCCGCAACGTGCTGCATGCATCGGATGGGCGGCGACCGACTTGAGGGAAATTCGGAAATTTTGTCCGCCCGGCAGGCGGGCCGGCGGCCGGACGCAAAAAAGCCGCCCGGGGTGGGCGGCTGAAAGGGGGAGAGGGGAGGCCGGCTCAGGAGTGAGCGTTGGTGGCGATGGACTGCATGGTTTCGGGAGCGACGACGCGGTCGATGTCGAGGAGGGTTTTGACCTGACCTTTGACCTTGGCCATGCCGAGAAGGTAGGTGGTGTCGACGCGGGTGCCGAACTCGGGGGTGGGCTCGATTTCCTCGGCGGGGAGGTGGACGACTTCCTCGACGGAGTCGACGATGAGGCCCATCTGGACGAGGGTGTCGTTGGGGAGCTTGACCTGGACGACGACGATGCAGGTGCGTTCGGCGAACTCGGCCTTGAGGCCGAACTTGACGCGGAGATCGACGACGGGGATGACGCGGCCGCGCAGGTTGATGACGCCCTTGACGAACTCGGGCATCTGGGGGACCGGCGTGATCTTCTGCATGCGGATGATCTCGCGGACCTTCAGCACCGCGATGCCGTAGGCTTCGTTGTCGAGGACGACGGTCAGGTATTTGCCGGCGTGCTTGGATTGGGTGGTGGCGGTCGAAGCAGGAGAGCTCATGGGTTAAGAATCGAGGAAATGCGGGTCGTTGACGGTTGCTCCCACCGGCACGGGTGAACGTGCCGGGACGGCTGCGGGCGCGGCCGCCGGCAATGCGGGTGATTGCTTCATCGGCACGCCGGGGCGGGACTTTTGCGCTTTTTTCTCGGCCGTGTGCGTCGGGGCGCCGCCCACGAGGAGAAGCAGTTCGCCGACATGCTCCTGCATGCTGATCGCCTGGGCATTCAGCTCCTCGGCGGCGGCGGCGGTTTCCTCCGCGCTGCCGGCGTTGGACTGGGTGACCTGGTCCATCTGGGTGACGGCCTGATTGACCTGTCCGATGCCCCGCGACTGCTCGCCCGAGGCGGAGGCGATCTCGCCGACGATCTCGTCCATGCGGGCGGCGCGTTCCCCGATCTGCCGGAGGGAGGCGGCGACGCGGGTGGAGAGTTCGACGCCGGTGGTGCTGGTGGTGATGGAGTCGTCGATTTTCTCGGCGGTTTCCTTCGCCGCCTGGGCGGCGCGCTGGGCGAGGAGCGCACCTCGTCGGCGACGACGGCGAAGCCGGCGCCGGCCTCGCCGGCACGGGCGGCCTCGACCGCGGCGTTGAGGGCGAGGATGTTGGTCTGGAAGGCGATCTCGTCGATCGTCTTGAGGATCTTCGCGATGTTGTCGGCGGAGGCCTTGATCGCGCCCATGGCCCGCACCATCTCGTCCATCTGGGTGTTGCTTTGGCTGGCCGCGGAGCGGGTCTGCTCGGCGAGCTGCTTGGCGCGGCGGGCGCTCTCGGCGTTCGTCTGCGTCATGCTGCTGATTTCCTCGAGGGAGGCGCTGGTTTCCTCGAGGGAGGCGGCCTGCTCGCTCGATCCTTGGGCGAGGGACTGGCTGGCGGCGGAGACCTGGCTCGACGCGGCGGAGACCTGGCCGGAGGCCTCGTCCAGGCCTGCGGCGACTCGCTGGATGGTGCGGCTGATGCCGCGGGTGATGAGGAAACCGGCGACGCTGGCGAGGACGACGACCAACGTGGCGAAGGCGATCGTGGTGGCACGGCCGGTGCGCATCGTGCGCGTGATGGCATCGGCGTTCGCGGTGGAGGATCTCTCGTTGTAAGCGACGACGTCGGTCACGGCCTGCTCGAAGGCCTGGTAGGCGGCGAGACCGCTGGTGCGCGCGACCTGCAGGGCCTCGGCCTCCTTGTGCTCGCCACTCAGCTTGCGCATGAGCCGGGCCTGCGTGCGGTAGTTCTCGAGCGCCGGCGCGATCCGGTCGAACAGGGTGCGGTCCTCGGCTTCGACGATGGTAGCCTCGTAGCGCTGGAGGGTCTCGACCACGTGCTGGGCGATGGCGTCGCAGTCGCGGTCGATCTGCTTCCGCTCCTCCGCGTCGCCGCTGGCGATGTGGCGGAAGGTGAGGACGCGGTAGGTGAGGGTATCCCGCAGCACTTCCTTGCTGACGATGAGGCCGGGAATGTTGTCGGTGGTGATGGCGTGAACGTGGCCGTCGATGGACCGCAGGGTCAGGAAGAAGGTGAATGCAAGAGCGAGCACGGCCGCGATCAGGCCGGCAAATCCGACGGTTAGCCGGCGACCGATGGTCCAGGTTGACATGATAGGCGTGGGTGAGGGAACAGCGCCGCCGGCACCGGGCCGGCGAAACAAGCGATTTTTCGTGCATCGGCCGCGGCGGCGGCGGTTTTAGCCCATTCGGCGCGCGGGCGGGCTCCGCGGCCGGGCGGAGTGGGGCGGCCGGGCGGCGGGGGACTGCACAGGTTTCTCGCCGGCTGGGACTAAGGTTTCCGGCGGGACGGCCGATGTAGGGGCAAGCGGACCCATTTCCCCTTCTCCCAATGCCTCTCGCTCCGGAATCCTTCCAGGCGCTCGATGACTCGCTGAGTCGTCTCGCGGCCGAATCCATTCTCGCCCTGCCCGGGCGCGACGACGGTCTCATCCCGTCCTACAGCCTGCTCGGCGAGATGCGCGAGCAGTGCGCCTCCGAGCCCGCGCTGCGCGACGCCATCGCCGCGGTGCACGCGCGGCTCGACCGGCGCCTCGACACCGCCCAGCCCTTCGACGAGGCGACGCTGGCGGAGCTGCGCCGCTTGATCGCGTGGCTGCCCGAGGCGCTCGAGGCCGCCAAGGCCGGACGCGCCCCGCGCCCTTCGTCGGCGAACCGGCGGCGCCGGCCGCCACCGTGGCCGCGGCCCCGACCGGCGCGCCCGCGGAGGAACACGCCGCGGCGGACGTTCTCCTCCAGCTGAACCTGGGCGAGAACCAGGAGCTGCTGACGGAGTTCCATGCCGAGGCGGTCGACCACCTCCAGCAGATCGAGGCCGCCCTGCTCATCCTCGACCAGACGCCCGACAATCCCGAGGCGCTCAATTCCATCTTCCGCTCGTTCCACACCATCAAGGGCAACGCCGGTTTCCTCGGCCTCGTGCCGATGCACACGCTCGCGCACGAAGTCGAGTCGCTGCTCGACCTGGCGCGCAACCGCGAGCTGAGCCTCACGCCGGCCATCATCACCGAGATCCTCCGCAGCCGCGACGCGCTGCAGCTGCTCACGCAGCAGATCGCCGTCGCGCTCGAGAAGGGCCACCTGCCGAGCACGCTCGTGCCGGTCAGCCACCTCATCCGTGCCGTCAAGCAGCTGGCGCAGGGCAACGGCGCCGCCCTGGCGCCGGCCGCCGCTCCCGCGGCGACCCCGGTGGCGCTGCCGACCGCCCCCGCCGCCCCGGTGGCCGAGGCCGCACCCGTCGTCCCGACGGTCACGAGCGCCGCCGCCAATGCCATCGAGGCGCAGGCCGCGACCAAGACCACCGCGGGAGGACAGACGGTGCGCGTCAACACCGAGAAGCTTGACTCGCTGATGGATGTCGTGGGCGAGCTCGTGATCGTGCAGAGCCAGCTCATCGAGTCCGCGCGCGGCATCTGCGACGACGGCTCCCCGATGCAGCGCAACGTCTCCCAGCTTTCCCGCATCGCCAAGGAGCTCCAGCACACCGCGATGTCGCTGCGCATGATCCCGATCAAGCCGACGTTCCAGAAGATGGAGCGCCTCTCGCGCGACCTCGCGCGCAACTTCGGCAAGAAGGTCCATTTCCAGGTCAGCGGCGAGGACACCGAGCTCGACCGCACGGTCGTCGAGGAGATCGCCGACCCGATGGTGCACATGGTCCGCAACGCCCTCGACCACGGCCTCGAGCTGCCCGACGTCCGCGTGGCCGCCGGCAAGCCGGAGCAGGGCACCGTCCACCTCAGCGCCTACCACCAGGGCAGCAACATCGTCATCGAGCTCCAGGACGACGGCCGCGGCATCGATCCGGACAAGATCTTCAAGAAGGCCGTCGAGAAGGGCATCGTCGCCGCCAACGCCGGCCTGACTCGCGAGGAGTGCTACGCGCTGATCTTCGCCCCGGGCTTCTCCACCGCCGAGAAGGTCACCGCCGTCTCCGGCCGCGGTGTCGGCATGGACGTCGTGAAGCGCAACATCGAGAAGCTGCGCGGCAAGATCGAGATCACCTCCGAGGTCGGCAAGGGCTCGACCTTCAAGATCAAGCTGCCGCTCACGATGGCGATCATCGACGGCCTGGTCGTGCGCGTCGGCGCGGACAAGTTCATCCTGCCGAGCACGTCCGTGCAGATGGCGATGCGCCCGCAGAAGGACGCGATCACCACGGTGCACGGCACCGGCGAGGTGCTCGAGCTGCGCGGCAAGATCCTCCCGCTGCACCGCCTGCACCGCCGCTTCGGCATCCCGGCCGACGCGACCCAGCCGTGGGACGGCATTGTCGTCATCGTCGAGCACTCCGGCCGCGTCTCCGCGCTGCTGGTCGACGAGATGGTCAGCAAGCAGGAGGTCGTCATCAAGAATCTCGGCGCGTTCATGCAGAGTCTGCCGGGCGTCGCCGGCGGCGCCATCCTCGGCGACGGCAACATCGCGCTCATCCTCGACCCGGCGTCGCTCCTGCAGAGCGCCGCCTAACCTCCGAACGCCTCCGGCATGTCCACCACACCTCCCCCGACCCTCGAGCAGGTCTGCGAAAAGGCCCTGCGCCTGCCGTGCTCGCCCTCGCTGCTGCCGCGCCTCGCGATCGCGCTGCAGGCCGACGACAGCTCCGCCTCCGAGATCGAGCGCCTGATCTCGCTCGACGCCTCGCTCGCCGCCGCGACGCTGCGCCTGGCCAACTCGGCCATGTTCGCCCGTGGCACGGTCGAGACGGTCGAGGCCGCAGTGTTCCGCCTCGGGGCGAAGGAAATCTACCGGCTCGCCGCCCTCGTGCTCGTGAGCCGCTGGGAAAGCGGCCAGAAGGGCCTGCGCTGGGAACCGGGCGATTTCTCGCGCCACGCGCTCATCACCGCCATCGCCGGCGAGGTGCTCGCCTCGACCACCGAGCGGCTCGATCCGCAGTTGGCCTACACCGCCGGCCTGGTGTCGGACCTGGGCAAGCTCGCGCTCGCGCATTGCTGCAACGATTTCTACCCGGCCGTGCGCGCGTTCCGCGAGCGCATGCAGTGCACGTGGGACCAGGCCGAACGCGCCGTGCTCGGCTACCACCACGCCGACGCGACCAAGAAGCTGCTCGAGGCCTGGAATTTCCCCAAGGTGTTCCAGCTCACGGCCGAGTTCCTCACCCGTCCCACCGAGGCGCCGGCCGAGGCCCTGCCGCTGCTCGCGCACCTGCACGCCGCGAAATACCTCGCGACGTCGCTCGGGCCCGGCGTGACCGAGGAGGGTTTCCTCACCACCGTGCACGGCGGCTTCCTCCGCGAGTGGGGCTTCACGCCCGAGCTGCTCGAGGCCGCGATGCCCGTGGTGCACGAGCGCGCGCTCCAGCGCCTCGGCGACAAGCTGACCGTCGGCGCCGTCGCGATCTGAGGCAGGACCGGCTTCGGCCGGTCCGCCCGAGCCGCGCACGGGCAACCAACGTGGCCTCGCGAGGCGTCGAGCGAAGCGACAACCTTGCGTGAGCCGGCGTGAGTTCGTCCGGTCCGGCTGAAGCCGGACCTACTTGGCCGGCAGCGCCATCAGTTTTCCGTCGAAGCCGGCGGCGATGACCTTGTCGCCGGCCAAGGCGAGCGTGCCGGCGTAGCCGCCGAAGCCGTTGGCCGGCGCCGGCGCGGCGAGCCACCGCCATTTCACCGCCCCGGTGGCGCGGTCGAGGGCTACGATGCCGCCGGTGTGGGCGATGACGGTGCCCGGCACGTTCTGCGCGACGGTGCCGGCGAAGACGGCGTCGTCGGTCACGAGCGGCGAGCCCCAGTTCATGCCGTGCACCGGCGTCTGCCAGCGTGCGCGGCCCGTCGCGGGATCGATCGCGCTGACGCGGCTGTAGTCGGAGGCGCCGACGTAGATCAGGCCGTCGCGCAGCACGGGCGTGGATTCGATCCACGAGAACCAATAGGAAAAACGCCACGCCACGGAGCCGTCGGCGAGATGGAAGCCGTAGAGCAGGTAGTCGCGGCTGCCGGCGATGACCTGGTCGCCGACGACGAGCGGCACGGTCACCACGCCGCCGCCGGTGCGGGCGCGGAAGGTCTCGTGTTGCGTGCGCCGGTCGAGCAGGACGACGGAGCCGTCCATCGTGCCGAAGCACAGCGTGTCGGCGCCGTGGCGCCCGATGCCGGAGAAGACCGGCGCGCCGGCGTCGTGGCGCCAGAGCTTCCGGCCGGAGGCGGCGTCGAGGGCGTAGACGCCGCCGTCGCTCGAGCCGCAGTAGAGCGTGTCGTCGACGACGAGCGGATAGGCGGCGCGGTGGTTGAACGTTGGATTCTTCGCCACCGGCTTGCCGGCCAATTGCTCATCGTGCAGCGGCACCGACCAGCGCAGCGTGCCGTCGGCGCGGTTCAGGGCGATGAGGTTGGTTTGGGTGTCGACGAAGTAGACCGTGCCGTCGCTCACGACCGCGCGGCCGTCGATCAGGTGGGCCCCGGACCACGTCCAGAGGCCGCGGCCGTCGGCGGCGTTCACGGCGTGGAACTGCCCGGCGCGGGTGCCGATGTAGACGGTGCCGTCGGCGACGACCGGCGGCGCCCACGTGCCGGCGCCCAGCGCGAAGGTCCAGAGCGGGGCCGGGGCGGGCGGATGCTGCGGCGCGGGCGGCGGTGGCGCGAAGGTGCCGCCGCGGCGGAGGGCCAGCGGCATCCGCGCGGCGCCGAACGTGCCCGTGAGGCGGTCGCCCTCGAGGTGGAGCTTCATGGCGAACGCCGGCGTGATCGCGTAGTCGCCCCCGCCCAGGTCCTCCACCGGGATCGGGAATGGCGCCGCGTAGGTGAACATGTCCGGGAAGTTCAGCTTGAAGGCGAGCGCGCCGCGCTCGGTGCGGAAGAACTCGAGTCCGAACTCGGCGGCGCCGCCCTGCGGCGGCGTGATCGTGCCCGTCCAGGTGCCCGCGAGCGGATCGGGCGGCGGGACGGGACCGGCGGCGAGCGCCGTCGTGGCCAGGGTGGCGGCGGCGAGGAAAAGGCGGAAGCGCATCGCGACAGGGGAGACGAACGGGCGAATGCCTTCGACGGGATTGCGACGCCCGGCGGGAGACGTCCGGTGAAGCGTGAATCCGCGGCGGCGTTCCTCAGGCGCTCTCGGTCCAGAGTTGCGCGAGGTGCAGGAGGGTCGCGGCGGATTTTTCCATGTCCTGGAGCGTGACCCACTCGCGCTGGCTGTGGACCTCGTGCATGCCGGTGAAGATGTTCGGCGTGGGCAGGCCGCGCTGGGTGAGGTTGGAGCCGTCGGTGCCGCCGCGGATCGGCTGGGCGAAGGGCGTGACGCCGGCGCGGCGGGCGGCCTCCTCGGCGAGGCGGACGGGGCGCATGTCGTGCTCGAGCCAGTAGCGCATGTTGCGGTATTGCTCGGTGAACGTCACGGCGATGCGCGCCCGCGGCTCGGCGGCGCGGAGGTCGGCGGCGATCTTCTCCAGCGTGGCGCGGTGGGCGGCGAGGCCGTCGAGTTCGAAGTCGCGCAGGATGAAGCGCAGGGTCATGTGCTCGGCGGAGCCGCTGCAGGCGATCGGGTGGATGAACCCCTCGCGTCCGCTCGTGCGCTCGGGGAGCGCTCCAGCGGCAAGGCGGCGAGGAAGCGGGCGGCGAGACGGGTCGCGTTGACCATCACATCCTTGGCCCAGCCGGGGTGGGCGGCGACGCCGGTGAGGTCGACCTGGGCGGCATCGGCGGAGAAGGTCTCGTAGCAAATCTCGCCGCGCTCGGCGCCGTCGAGGGTATAGGCGAACTGGGCGCCGAGCTGCGCGAGGTCGAGCTTGGCCATGCCGCGGGCGATTTCTTCGTCGGGGTTGAAGCAGAGGCGGATTTTGCCGTGCGGGATGCCGGGGTTGCGCAGCAGGTGGCGCGCGGCGGCCATGACGATGGCGACGCCGGCCTTGTCGTCGGCGCCGAGCAGGGTGGTGCCGCTGGCGGTGATGACATCCTGGCCGATGGCGTCGCGGAGGAAGGGAATCGTCTCGACGGTGAGCGTCTGCGTCGGGTCGTCGGGCAGCACGATCAGGCGGCCGTCGTAGGCGCGGTGGACGATCGGCTTGGCCGCGCTGGGGAGATTGGGGGCGGTGTCGACGTGCGCGCACCACGCGATGACCGGGGCGGGGGCGGGGCTGGTCGCGGGAATCGTGGCCAGGACGTAGCCCGGCTCGGTCAGCTCGACGTCGGCGGCGCCCAGCTCGCGTAGCTCGCGTTCCAGCAGGCGGAGGAGGTCCCACTGCACGGGAGTGCTGGGGCAGGTGGACGAGGCGGGGTCGGAGCGCGTGTCGATCTGGACGTAGCGCAGGAAACGGTCGAGCAGGTCCGCGGTGTCGAAAGCCATGCCCGGAGCCTTGCCGACCCAGGCGGCGGCGCCAATCCCGAAGCGCGCGGCGGCCTCAGCGCCGGCGGCAAACCGTGGGACGGAAGCCGTCGCCGGCTCCGGAGAAGCGGTCCAGTCGGACGGCGCGCAGCGGCAGGTCGTAGTCGTAGCCATAACCGTAGTCGTAATAGGGATCGCCGTAACCCCACCAGCCGTCGCCGGAGGCCTGGCTGTAGCCGAGGCCGAGGGTGGTGCCGGTCTGCTTGTCGTGGATCTCGGTGTAGATCGAGCCGGCGCGCATCTCGCGGCCGCCGGAGCCCCAGCCGTAGGCGAGGCTGACCTGGCCGTGGACCTCGAGGCGGTCGTTGCGCGCGACGTCGCTGGGCTTGAGGCGCGGCGCGAGCGCGGGCTGGATCGGGCCGGCGGCGATGGCGGTGGCGACGAGGCGGTCGAGTTGCGCGAGCTCCTCGGGGGCGAGGCGGTCGAGGCCGGCGGACTTGAGTTCGGCGGGCTTGCGGCGGCCGCTGAAGGTGCCGGCGAAGGCCTTCACGTTGCCCTGGCGGGCGAGGAGACCTCGCGGGCGACGAGGGCGTTGAGCGCGGTCTGTTCGTCGGCGGACAGGCGCGTCAGGCCGGCGGCGGTCTGCTGTTCCGAACTGAGCGTGGCGGTGAAGCCGCCGGTGCCGTCGGCGGCGAAGGCGGCGGTTGCCAGGGCGAGGCCGAGCGCGAAAAGAAAACCCAGACGCGGGGAGCGCATGAAGCCTGAGACGTCCGCGCGGGGAAAATGTTTCCGGCGCGGTCCGTCCGGGAACAAAAAGGCGCCGGCCGTGACGCCGGCGCCGGGAAAGGCAGGCGATGGCCGCCTCAGTGCTTGGCGTTGAGGCCGCGACGCACGAGCAGGGGTTCGAGATACGGGTCCTTGCCGGTGAAGGCGCGGAAGAGCGCCATGGCGTCGTCGCTGCCGCCGCGGGAGAGGAGGGTTTTCCGGAAGTGGTCGCCGTTCTCGCGCTTGAGGCCGCCGTGGGCCTTCATCCACTCGACGCTGTCGGCGTCGAGCACCTCGCTCCAGATGTAGGAGTAGTAGCCGGCCGAGTAGCTGGTCAGGGCGTGGGAGAAGTAGGTCGTGCGGTAGCGCGGCGGCACGGGGGCGAAGTCGACGCCGTAGCGCTTGAGCGCGGCGGCCTCGAAGGCGAGGACGCCGTCGGCGCCGGGGACCTCGTCGGGCTTGAGCTGGTGCCAGGCCTGGTCGAGGAGGGTGGCGGCGAGATACTCGGTGGTGGCGAAGCCCTGGTTGAACTTGCCGGCGGCCTCGACCTTGGCGAGGAGCTCGGCGGGGATGGGGGCGCCGGTCTGGTAGTGCTTGGCGTAGTTCTGGAGGACTTCCGGCCAGTCGGCCCACATTTCGTTCACCTGCGAGGGATACTCGACGAAGTCGCGCGGGACGGAGGTGCCGGCGAAGCGCGGGTATTTGACGTTGGAGAACAGGCCGTGGAGGGCGTGGCCGAACTCGTGGAACATGGTGCGCACGAAGTCGTGGGTGAGCAGCGTGGGCTGGCCCGCGGGCGGCTTCGGGATGTTGAGGTGGTTGGCGATGACGGGCATCGTGCCGAGCAGGTGCGACTGGGAGACGTAGGCGTTGGCCCAGGCGCCGCCGTTCTTGTTCGAGCGGGCGTAGTAGTCCGCGAGGAAGATGCCGAGCTGCGAGCCGTCCTCGTTGAACACGTCGAAGACGCGGACGGTGGGCTCGTAGACGGGGAGGTCGTGGCGCTCCTTGAACGAGAGGCCGTAGAGGCGGTGGGCGGCGTAGAAGACGCCGTCGATCAGCACGTGGTTGAGCTCGTAGTAGGGCTTGAGCTGGGACTCATCGAGGTCGTAGCGGGCCTTGCGGACCTTCTCGGAGTAGAGCTGCCAGTCGCAGGCGGCGATCTGGAAGCCGCCCTGCTCGGCGTCGACGATGGCCTGCATGTCGGCGGCCTCCTTGCGGGCGTTGGCGACGGCGGGGCCGGCGAGCTGGGCGAGGAGCTGGTTCACGACGTCGACGGAGCCGGCGGTCTGCTCGTCGAGCTGGAAGGCGGCGTGGGTCGGATAGCCGAGGAGGTTGGCGCGCTCGGCGCGGAGCCGGGCGATGCGGGCGACGGTGGCGCGGAGGTCGAACTCGCCGCCGCGGCTGCCGCGGGCGAGGGAGGCGGCCATGATCTTCTCGCGCGTGGCGCGGTTCGTGAGGTCGGTGAGCGGCGGCTGGCCGGTGGTGTTCTGGAGGGCGACGAGGAACTTGCCCGGGTGGCCGGCCTTCGCGGCGGCGTCGGCCATGGTGCCGATGGCGGCGTCGGAGAGGCCGGCGAGTTCCGCGCGGGTGTCGATCAGGACGGCGGAGGCGTCGCGCTCCTTGAGGATGAACTGGTTCACCGTCGTGCCGAGGGTGGCGAGTTCGGCGTTCATGGCCTTGAGCTTCTCCTTGTCGGCGGCGGAGAGGTTGGCGCCGGCGCGGACGAAGTCCTTGTAGTAGCGCCAGAGCAGGCGCTTCGACTCGGGGTCGAGGCCGAGCGTGTCGCGGGCCTCGTAGAGGGCCTTGACGCGGGCGAAGAGGACGGGGTTGAGGCTGATGGCGTCGCCGTGGGCCGCGAGCTTGGGCGCGAGCGTGCGGGCGATCTTCTGCATCTCGGGGTTCGTGTTCGTGCCGTTGAGGTTGAAGAACACGCGGCTGGCGCGGCTGAGGAGCTGGCCGGATTTCTCGAGGGCGACGATGGTGTTCTCGAAGGTCGGCGCGGCGGCGTTGTTGGCGATGGCGTCGACCTCCCGGAGGTTCTCGGCCATGCCCTGCTCGAAGGCGGGCAGGAAGTGCTCGTTGCGGATCTTGTCGAACTGCGGGTAATGCAGCGGCAGCGGACTCTCGGTCAGCAGCGGATTGTCATTCATGGCGGGAGCGGCCGAATCGGCGGCGGACGCGCTGAGCGCCGCGCCGAGGGCGACGGCGAGGAGGGCGGTGGAGGGGCGAAGCATGGGGGTGGTGTTGGGCGCCCACGCTGCGGGTCCCGGCGGCGCGGGGCAAGCGTGGTTCGACCAACAGGGCGGCTCGTCCGACGACCGCGGCGGCAATCAGGCTGCGGGCGACGGCGCCGCGTAGAGCTCGCGCAGGGAGGCGCGGAGCTGGCTCGGGAAAATCGGCTTCGGCAGGATGCGGTCGACCGCAAGCTGCCGGTATTTCTCCTGCACCAGCGGGCTGATCTCGGAGCTGAAGACCATCACCTTGCCCGGGTAGGACTGCTCGCGCAGGCGGCGGACGAACTCGAGACCGTTCATCTCCGGCATGTGGTGGTCCGTGATGACGAGATCGTAGGCCTGCGGGGCGGCGGTGACGCGGTCGAGCGCGACGCTGCCGTTGGGGAACGTCTCGACCGTGTGACCGTCGCGGCCGAGCACGATCGAGATGAGTTCGCGGAGTTCTTTCATGTCGTCCGCGTAGAGGATGCGCAGCGGGCGGCCGGGAGTGGGGAGCGAGGGGGCTGGCGTGGAGGTGCTCACAGGACTCGTTGTCATCGTAGCCGTAAGACGCCGGAATGCACGGAAAGGTTCTGCGAAAAGGGTGCGAAATTCGCCCCGCGAAACCGAAGATTTCCCGGCGGCGGAGTCGGGGAAATTCGGTAGCGGAGGATTGACCGCGGCGGCGGTTTGGCGCGGGCTGGGAGCGTGTCCCGCTCCGTCGTCCTCCGCGAAACCCCGCGCTGCCCGCACTGCCAGCTCACGCCGCGCTGGTGCATCTGTGCGGGCGAGCGGCGGGTCGATTCGCCGCTGCAGGTCGACGTGCTGCTGCACTTCATGGAGAGCTACCGGCCGAGCAGCACGGGGCACCTGATCAAGCGCGTGATGCCCGCGTCGGGCCAGCACCTCTTCCGCAAGCAGGAGCCGCTGCGGCGCGAGCAGGTCGTGCAGCCCGGCCGCGAGCTGTGGATCCTGCACCCGCAGGGCGAGGAGCTGCCGGCGGCGCCCGATCCGGCGCGGCTGCAGGTGCTGCTGCTCGACGGCACGTGGACGCAGGCGACGGCCATGGCGCAGCAGGTCGGGGCATGGGGGCGGCGCGTGCGGCTGCCGATGCGCGGCGAGAGCCGCTACTGGCTGCGCACCCAGGCGGGCGAGGGACGATTTTCCACGATCGAGGCGCTGCTCTTCCTCATGGCGGCGCTCGGGCTGGCGGAGGCGCACGCGGCGCTGCGCGCGCAGTTCGAGCTGCACGTCTACGCGACGCTGCGCGCGCGCGGCTTCAAGGAGAAGGCGGCGGCGTATCTCGCGACCTCGCCGATTCGCGCGGCCTTCCCCGAGCTGCTGGCGCGGCTCGACGAGCGCCGGCCGAACACCGGTTCAGCGCCCGGTTCCGGCGCGCCGGCGCCAGAGGAGAAAGACCGCGGCGACGGCACCGCCGCCGAGCCAGGGCGCGAGTGACGCGAGCGGGCTCGCGCCCGACGCGCCGCACAGCTCGCGCCCGGAGGCGCCGGCGAGCGCGCCACCGGCCGCGTAGGCGAGGACGCACAGCACGCACTTGGGCATCAGCAGCAGGCCGAGCGCCGGCAGGCCGAGCCGCCAACGCCGGTGCGACCGCGCCGGCGGGGCGGCCCTCCGCTCAACGGGCGGCGGAGACGGGCGCATCGTAGCGGTCGTGGTAGCGGACCCACTCCATCGGGTATTCGAGTCCGGCCTCGTCGCGCCCCTTCGGGGTGAGATCGAGGAAGTGGTAGGTGCCGATGAGGGAGTCGAGGCCGCGGCCGAAGGTCGAGTAGGTGTGGAAGACCGCGCCGGAGGCGTCGCGGGCGAACACGCTGCAGCCCGGGGCCTCCTCGAACGGGAAGGCCGGGATCTCGGCGAAGTTGTAGCGGAGCCGGCCGGAGGCGATTTCCGCGGGCGTGAACGAGACGTGGAAGTCGTGGTTGAAGTCGTTGCCGTGGGACGAAACCCACGGGAAGCGCCAGCCCATCCGGGCGCGGAAGGGCTCGAGCTCCGCGAGCGGCGCGCGGGAGACGGCCGCGAAGGCGATGTCGCGGGCGCGTAGGTGCGGCAGCATGGCGTCGAAGTGGTCCGAGACCCACGAGCAGCTCTTGCAGCCTTCCTCCCAGCCGGGGCCGAACATGAAGTGATAGACGATCAGCTGGCTGCGGTCGCCGAAGAGCCCGGCGAGCGACACCTCGCCCGCCGGCGAGGCGAAGACGTAGTCCTTGGTCAGGCGCACCCAGGGCAGGGCGCGGCGGCGGGCCGCGAGCGCGTCGCGCTGGCGCGTGTGTTCCTTTTCGGCGTGGAGCAGTTCGAGCCGGGCGGCGAGCCACTCGGCGGGTGAGGCGATGAGGGAGCAGGCGTGGTTTGGGTTTTCATGGGAAAAGCGGGACAAAGCGGCAGCTGGCGCCGCGGGGAGGCGCGGCGAAGCGGGGAGGGAGCGCGGCCGGCCGGCTAGGTGGCCAGCGCGCGTTCGAGGGCGTCGGCCATCTTCTGCCAGGAGGATGCGGCGCGCTCGGTGAAGGCGGCCCACTCGGGGGCCATGGCGTGGTGAAGCGTGAGCTGGCAGGCGGCGTCACCGAGCGGCTCGATCAGCACGGTGACCTGGCTGGTGGCGGGCAGGGAGTCGCGCGTCGCCCAGGTGAACACGAGGCGATGCGGGCGTTCGAGGGCGAGGTAGGTGCCGACGTGGTCGACGAGCGCGCCGCCGCGGTCGACGACGAAGGAAAATTCTCCGCCGACGCGCGGATCGGTCGTGAGGCGGACGATCTTCTCGTCGCGCACCGCGGGGCCGAACATCCAGCGGGCGAGCCAGTCCGGGTCGAGCCAGGCGTCGTAGACGCGCGCGGCGGACGCGGCGAAGCGCTTGTGGATGCTGGCGGTGGCGGGCGTGGACATGGCGGGGCAGCTCAGCGCGGCACGACCTGCTCGTAGTGGGCGCTGAGGCGGGCGTGCATTTCCCAGAGCTTGGGCGTCGGCCGGCCCTCCAGGATCGCGACGAGGAACGCGAGGTGCGTGTGCCAGCCGCCGGCGTAGTTCTTCTGCTCCGGGATGTCCTCGCCGGTGGAGCGGTGCGTGAGCACGAGCAGCACCTGCGCGCCCTGGGCGGTGAGTTCGAAGGTGACCACGGAATCGTCGGCGCCGAAGGTGTAGCTGAGAAGCCGCGGCGGCTCGCAGCGCAGGACGCGGCCCTCGAAGGTGACGCCCGGCTCGTGGACGTGGGCCCACTTCTCGGGCGGCGTCTCGCCGGGGGAGAGCTTCGCGTGGTGCATCTGGAACACGATCTTGCCGCCGGGGCGGGCCTCGGTGACGCCGCCGCACATCCAGCGGGCGCGTTTCTCGGGATCGGTGAGGAAATCCCAGACCCGCTCGATCGGGCCGGGGAGGAGGCGGACGATGCGGAGTTCGCCGCGGGCGGGAAACTCGGCGTAGGAGTCGTTGGCGATGGGCGTGGTCATTTGGAAGCTTTCTTCTTCTTCGCGTCGTCGGCCCGCAGCTCGCGCTCGAGGGCGTCGAGGCTCCGACTCCACATCCCGCGGGTGCGCTCGAGCCAGGCGGCGAGCTCGTCGAGCCCGTCGCCGTTGAGCGACTGGATGCGCGTCTGCCCCTCGGCGCGGGTCGTGATCAGGCCCGCGTCGCGCAGGACGTTGAGATGCTGGGAAATCGCCGGGGCGCTCAGGTCGAACTCGGCGACGATCTCGCCGGTCGTGCGCTCGCGCTGCGCGAGCAGCTCGACGATCCGGCGACGGGTGGGGTCGGCGATGGCTTCGAGGCTCTGCATGGCGCGAAGATTAAGTTTAAACTTAATTAAGCAAGGACAAAATAAAACGCCGAGGCGGGGAGGCCTCGGCGGCAGGGCGCGGGAGGGTGGCGGGGGCCGCGCGGGCGGTTAGGGCGCCCCGGTCGGAGAGCTCGCGGTGGCGGGGGACAGGCGGGCGACGCGCTGGTTCTCCCGTTCGATGGCGTCCCGGAGATGCGGCACCCAGCGCCGGGTGAACTCGACCGAGTCCGGGGCGGAGAGGTGCGACCACTCGGGGAGCTGGAACGCGGCGAGTTCGGGGTAGTCCGCGAAGTTGACCGCGGGCACGCCGTTCTCGGCGACGAGGCGGCCCCAGCCGGCGGCGAGCGGCACGATCTTCTCCTCCTTCTCGATCAGGATCGGATCGACCGGCATGCGGACGAACACCACGCGGGCGCCGCGGGCACGGAGCGCGGCGACGTGCTTCTGCGTGTCCTTGAAGCGCTGTTCGATCATCTGGCCCATCATCGCGCCGAACTTGTCGGCGGGGATGAACTTCGGCGGCGGCGGCATCGTGAACAGCGGCAGCCACCCGTGGGCGACGCGTTGCTGCAGCGGCGAGCCCACGATCGCGGCCTGTTCGAACATCCGGCCGCGGCGGTCGCGGTCGACGGTGAAGAAGTAGGGTGGGAGCGCGGGGCCGATGGCGGCGTCGGCGCGGTCGGGGATCGGCAGGCGTTTCAGGAGCTGGCCGAGCGTGAGGTCCTCCTGCTTGAGGAAGGCGACGTGCTCCTCGAGCAGCATGCCGAGCTGGTGGCTCCAGCGCTGGGCGAGGTTCCAGTCGCGGCGGCGATGCAGGGCCTTGAGCGAGACTTCCATCGGCGGACCGGCGGGTGCGAGGAACATCGCGGGCACGATGTCGACGATGACGGTGCCGTGGAAGCTCGGGTCCTTGGCGAGGTCCTCGAGCACCGGATAAGGCGAGCTGCCGGCAAGCGCGAGCTGCACGGGGCGCTGGCCGAAGGCCTGCTCGAGGACGTCGAGGTCGGCATCGAAGAGCATGCGCGACGTGCCGACGAGCACGAGCGAGTCGGGCTGCACCTTCTCACGCGTCTGGGCCCAGAGGTCAGGCGTGTCGTTGAGCGAGGGGCGATAGCCTTGCGAGCGCGCGTAGAGCTCCCAGCCGACCGCGGCGGCGGCGGTCAGCACGAGGACGCTCGCGAGCACCGCCTTCCACGGGACTTGCGGCACGGGGCGCGCGAAGTCGTGATCGCTCGCGGACGCGGGATGCGCGGCTTTCGGCCAGGCGTGCGGACGGCGCGCGTGGGCGTGGTTCGAGTGGAGGTCAGAATTGGAAGTAGATGAAGGCATTGCCGTTTCCTTGGGTGAGCATGATGGAGCAGAGCATGACGGTCCAAACGCCGGTGATGACCCAGCGGGGCGCGCGGGCGACGACGGCTTCCATCGTCGTGTTCCGCAGCAGCCAGTGCGCGCCGAGCAGGCCGGCGGTCACGAGCGCGACTTGCAGGATGTCGCGCGTGGGCAGGATGGCCTGGCCGACGGGTATTTTGACGAACATCGCGGCCAGGATCATCAGCGCCGCGTTGAAGCTTTGGGCGCGGAAGAACACCCACGCGACGCAGACGACGAGATACGTCACCGCGCCGACGAGGAGTTGCACGCCGAGCGAGCCGGTCCACGTGGCGTTCTTGAAGACGGCACGCACGACGCGCTCGAGCACGAGGAACAGGCCGTGGATGACGCCCCAGGCGACGAAGGTCCATGCGGCGCCGTGCCAGAGGCCGCCGATGAACATCACGATCATGAGATTCAGCGCCGCGCGCACGACACCCGAGCGGTTGCCGCCGAGCGGAATGTAGAGGTAGTCGCGCAGGAAGGTGGAGAGCGAGATGTGCCAGCGGCGCCAGAAATCCGAGAAGCCGACCGCGGCGTAGGGGAAGCGGAAGTTGTCGCGCAGGTGGAAGCCGAGCGTGAGCGCGCAGCCGATCGCGGTCGTGGAATAGCCGGCGAAGTCGAAGAAGATCTGGCCGGAGAAGGCCAGCACGCCGGTCCAGGCGTCGAGGCTTTGCAGCGGGCCCTGGAAGCCGAAGACCTTCTCCGCGGAGTTGGAGAGGAGGGTGTCGGCGAGGACGGTTTTCTCGAAGAGGCCGAGCGTCATCAGCAGCAGGCCCCAGATGAGGCGCGAGGTGTCGGGCTTCGGCGGCTGCGCGGCCTGCGGCAGGAAGTCGGCGGCGCGGACGATCGGGCCGGCGACGAGCTGGGGGAAGAACGACACCGCGAGCACGAAGTCGCGCAGCGAGCGCGTCGGCGTCGTGGTGCCGCGGTAGACGTCGAGCGTGTAGCTCAGCGAGTGGAAGGTGTAGAACGAGATGCCGATGGGCAGGAACAGGTCGAGGTGCGGCGGCTGGTAGCTGACGCCGGCGAGCGCGAGCAGCGCCTGGGTGTTCTCGAGGAGGAAGTTCCCGTATTTGAAGAACCCGAGCATGCTCAGATTCGAGGCGAGGCTGGCGACGAGCCAGCCGCGGCGTGCGCCGGGCGAACCGGCGGCGGCGATGCGCGCGCCGAGCCAGAAGTCGAGCGCGGTGGTCGCGAAGAGCAGGACCGCGAAGGGCGGATTCCAGGCTCCGTAGAAGACGTAGCTCGCGACGAGCAGGAGGTTCTTGCGCGTGTTCCAGTCGCGCAGCGCCCAGTAGGCGCTGAGCACGACGGCGTAGAACACGACGAACGTGAGGGAGTTGAAGATCATGGCGTGGAAAGGCCGATCCTAGTGATTGCGCACGCGGATGTCAGCGGGCCGGGCGGCCAAGCACACCGGGCCGCTCGGCTAGCCGAATTTTCCGAGCGAAAATCCGGAGAAAACCGCGAACGCCGCGCGGCCTACTCGGGACGGCCGAGGGCGGGGACGGGCACGCGCTTGAGCTGCCGCGCGACCCAGTCGGCGTCCTCGAACCACTGCCGGTCGCGATAGAAGGCGTGCAGCTCCCGGTAGCGGCGCACGGGATCGAAGCGCAGCGCGTGCTGCAGTTTCCGCAGGCACACCGGACAGGCGTGGAGCGGCTGGGCGTCGGACTCCGCGAGGGAGTTGGCGCCGTTCATCACGCAGTCGAAATAGATGCAGTGATAGAGGCCGAACATGTGCGCGGTCTCGTGGGTGAGGATCTTGCCCGCCCGGCGGAGGGCGGTGTCGCGCCAGGCCGGGCCGCGCTTCTCGTCGAAGAACGCCGGGTCGTAGCGCGCGAAGCTGTAGACGCCGACGCGGTCCTCGAGCGAGGCCTGGCCGAAGACGAAGTTCCATTCCTTGTCCGGGTAGAGGTCGTCCATCGTCACTGCGAGCAGGCACAGCGCGTCGGCGGGGAGCCGCGCGTGCAGCCAGCCGAGGATGGCGCGGGTGAGCCGCTGGCGCTTGTGGGTGAACTCGTTCTCGCGCGGATCGAACTCGAGGTCGTGTGGGAAGTAGGCGGGCAGAACCCGGACCTCGGCCTGGAAGAAGGCCGCGGCGTAGTCGCGCAACCGCGCCAGCGACGGCGCGTCGTCGGCGGGAAATTCGCCGAGCGGCAGCAGATAGATGAGGCGGCGCTGCTCGTCGGCGCGGGCGAAGCCGGCGGCGCGATACTCGTCGAAGGTCTGGCCCGGCTCGCGGTGGAACATCAGCCAGTCGCCGCGGCGCGGCGTCGCGATGGGCGGAAAATCCGCGTCGGGCCGGAAGAGCTCGCGGACGAATTCCGGCTCCTCGTAGCGGTTGCCGATCGCGCCGAGGCGCTCGTTCTCCGAGGGGCGCTCGAACGCCGCGCCCGCGGTCGCGACGGCGACGAGCGCGGGAGCCAGCAGGCGCAGGAGCGGGAGCGGACGCACGGAAGGAGGCTGCGGCCGGCGCCGGCGGGATTCAACCCCGCAGCGGCGGAGCGGCTTCCGGAATTTCAGGCCTGATTTCCGCGCCGGCGTCGCTCATCGTGCGCGCATGAAACGTCTGGTCCCCGTCGTCTTTTCCCTCGCCGCGCTGGTGCTGGCCGGCTGCGGGCCGAAGGAGCCGGCCGCGCCCGCGGCGCCGGAGAAATCCGTCGCCGAGGAGCGGCGCGAGAACTGGTTCGGCGCCAAACTCGCGGCCGACCCGACGATCCAGTGGCGCGACAGCGGCCTCGGCATCCAGGTGCTCCGCGCCGGCGAGGGACCGACGCCGCAGCGCACGGACAAGGTGCGGGTGAACTACGTCGGGCGGCTGCTCGACGGCACGGAGTTCGACCGCTCGGCGGCGGGCAAGCCGGCTGTTTTCTCCGTGCAGAATCTCGTCACCGGCCTCGCTGCGGGCGTGACGACGATGCGCGCGGGCGGCAAGGCGGTGTTCTACATCCCGCCCCATCTCGGCTACGGCGGCATCCGCGCGGGCAAGATCCCGCCGAACTCCTCGCTCGTGTTCGAGGTGGAGTTGCTCGAGGTGAACCCGAAGGACTGACGCGGCATGGACTACGACACTTCCGACGAGCGGCGGCCGCTCTTCTGGCTCGGCGGGCATCCGGTGCACGCGGCGCTGGCGATCGTGCTCTGCTACTGCGTCACGATGGTCGCCACGACCGCGTTCATGGCGCTGCGCGTGACGCTGCCGTTCGACTGGCTGGCGTTCGACAGCGGCGCGGTGTGGCGCGGACAGGCGTGGCGGGTGCTGACCTACGGCCTGGTCAACCCGCCGAGCCTCTGGTTCGTCATCGACATGGCGATGCTGTTCTGGTTCGGCCGCGAGTTGGAGCGGTTTTTCGGCCGGCGCGTCTTCCTGCAATTCTATGCCAGCCTCTACCTGCTGACGCCGCTGGTGTTTCTGCTCATCGGCCGGTGGTGGCCGATGACGCTGACGGGGCAGACCGGGTCGTTCGCGCTGTTCATCGCGTTCGCCACGCTGCAGCCCGACGCGCCGATTTTCTTCAACCTGCTCGCCAAGTGGGTGGCGGCGGCGCTGGTGGGCATCTACACGCTCATGCATCTGGCCGCGCGCGACGTCGCGGGGCTCGTCTCGCTCTGGAGCACGGTGGGCTTCGCGTTCCTGTTCGTGCGCTATCAGCAGGGCGTGTTGACGCTGCCGAGTTTCCGCCGCACCGCGCGGCCGGCCGGGACGGCGAGCGCGCCGCCGCCGCGCGCGGCGGCGAAGGCGGCGGAGCTCGACGCGCTGCTGGACAAGATCGCGCGCGCCGGCCTGCACAGCCTCACGCCGGGCGAGCGGGTGCGCCTCGAGCAGCTGAGCCAGGAGGCGAACCGCCGGCGCGGGCAGCGCTGAGCGCGCCGCGCGACCGGCGCACCGGCGTCACGCGGTGCGCTTCACCACCTGGACGTTGCCGACGTAGGTGACGCTCAGGGTGAACGCCACGCTCGCCGTCACCTTGCCGGCGGAGTCGGTCTTGATCTCCACGCTGAAGTTCCGGAGGAAGTCCGCGTCGCTGCCCTGGTAGGTGACCGCGAGCGAGCGGACGTTGCCGCTGCCGTAGTCGACGGAGAAGGTGAGCGTGCCGTTGCCGACCTTGATCTGGCCGCCGAGGTGGAGGTCGTAGCTCAGCCGGCCGCCGGCGACGTTTGCGGTGGCTTTGAAGACGATCTGGCCGCCCTTGAACGTGTATTCGGCCTGGATCTCGAGCGCGAGGGTGCTCTGGCCGCCGGCGGAGGTGAAGCTGAGGTCGCCGGTGAGGGTGAGCTGGTTGCCGCCGGCGCTCTGGTGCTTGAAGTTGGCCTTGGCGCTCGCCTTGACCTGCGCCGCGGCGTTGGCCTGCTGCGTGTAGCCGACGACGATCGACCAGGTGGCGCTGCCGGAGTCGAAGCGGTGCTGGCCGGCGACGGTGAAGAGCGCGCTGGCGTCGCCGTTGTTCAGGCGGAACTCGAGGCCGGCGGCGACGGCCTTGCAGGCGCCCTTGAGCGAGAGCGTCAGGTCGGGGTTCTTGAGGTCGCCGGAGGCGGAGCAGTTGAACGCGAGGCCGGTGGGGATGAGGTCCCACTGGCCGGCGAAGGCGATCTTCGCGGCCTGCGGCGCGGCGGCGCCGGCGAAATTGTTCTGCGTCGAGGCGTGGAACGTGAGCAGGTCGAGGCCGGCGCGGGTGATATCGGCGTTCTTCGCCGGCACGAGGGGCTGCGCGGGATCGGCGGTGATGACGGTGGTGACCTTCGGGCCCTGGCCGGCGAGCGTGACCTGGAGCTGCGTGGGGCTGGCGAACTGGAGGTCGCCGTAGACGGTGAATCCCTGTCCGGTCGTGCCGTCGTTGGCGGCGGTCGGGGCCTGCTTGAGCAGCCAGTAAATCACGTCGTGCTGGTCGTCGATTTCGATGTAGCCGTTGAAGGTGGCGGAGCTCGCCTGCGCGACGGTGCCGTCCTGCGGCGAGAGCGAAACCGTGAGCTGGTTGGCGGTGGTGAAGGCGTAGCGGGCGCGGACGAGGAAGGTGTGGGCGCCGTCCTGCACGGTGAGGAAGTTCTCCTGGTCGGGCGACAGGGCGTCGGCGCTCCAGACGCCGACGTTCTGCTGGGTGGCGGAGTCGAGCACGGAGCCGTCCTCGGCGAGCGCGAGGCGGCGGTGGGGAAGGATGACGGGCAGGGTGATCATGATGAGGACGGGGTGAAGGAGAAGGGCAGGGCGACGCGCACGAAGAACGCGCCGTGGCGGTCGAGGCGCGATTGCGGCGAATAGGCGTAGCCGAGGGTGAGGGACAGGGTGGTGGCGCCGAGCGGGAACGAGTCGACGTTCAGCGCCAGGCCGGTGCCGCGCACGGCGCGCCACGCGCCGGCGTCGCGCACGCGGCCCCAGTCGACGAACGCGAGCAGGAAGGTCGCCGGGAATTTTCCTCGCCCAGCAGCCGCGACACCTCGGGGCCGACGGCGAACGACTGCGCGTGGTAGCGCGCGCCGGCGACTTCGCCCTCGCGCAGGCCGCGGATCCAGCCGTCGTCGCCGCCGGCGCGGAACGCGGCGCTCGCTGGGCTGTCGCCGCGGATGCGGCCGAGGCGGGCGCCGGCGACGAGTTTCCAGGGCAGGTCGCCGAAAGATGTAATCGCGCTGGCGGTCAGCGCGGCCTCCGCGAGGCGGTAGTCGTAGCCGCCGTCGAGCGCGGACAGGGCGCGCACGGCGCGCAGCGAGGGATGCAGCGTGAGCGCGAAAGACCGGGTGGTGCGCTTGAACTCGGCTTCGGCGGTCGCGGCGAGCGTGGTGTCCGGCCGGTCGAGCGTGGCCAGGGCGGGCGCGGCCGCGCCGGCGAAGCGGTCGTCGGTGTGCGCGAGCGTGAGCTGGGCCAGCCAGGCGCGCGCCCAGGCCGCCGTGGTCTGGGCGTCCTGCACCCGCAGGGCGCGCGCGGCGAGCTGGCCGCGGCCCTGCCGCCACGCGGCCGGCGCGGCGGCGGTGGCCGCGCCGAAATACGCCTCGTCCTGCCGGCGGACCTCGCCGGAGCCGTCGACGCTGAGCGTCCACCCGCGGACCGGCCGCAGCGGCGCCCAGCGGAGGGCGGTCTTGGCCGAGCGGGCCTCGGCGCCGGCGGCCGCCTCGGCGCTGACGTCGAGGTGGGAGTGGAAATCGCGGACGACGTGCAGCGAGGTCGTGCCCTGCGCGCCGGCGGTGGCGCCGTAGCTGGCGCCGAGGCTGAGGACGAAGGCGAGCCGCGGCACGTCGGTGGCGGCTTCGAGCACGAGCACGTCGTCCTCCTGGCGGAGCGGCGCGAGCGAGAGGCGCCGGCCGAGCGGCGATTCGGTCCAGCGCTGGACGTCGGCGGTCGTCACGAGCTGGCGGCCGGCGGGAATCACCCCGTCGAGCTGGCGGCGCACCTTTTCCTCCTCGCGCGCGCGCTGGACCTGCAGCTCGCGCACGACGGCGGGCGGCTGGCCGACCTCCTCGAGTTTCCAGTTCTTCAGCTCGATCGCGATCCGGCGCGGGATGAAGACGGGATCGACCCAGAGGTCCGAGGCGGCGAGGGTCGCGCCGCTCGGGCGGCCCTGGAGGAGGTATTTGCTCTGCGGGACGGTCAGCCCCGGCAGCTGGAAGCGGGCGGCGAGATCGCGGCTGAGCTGGTCCTGCTCGGTCTCGGCGATCATCGGGGCGAGCGACTCGGCGCCGCGCTGTTGCGCGATCGCGAGCGCCTGCCGGGCGGCGGAGAGCGCGGCGGCGGCGAGCTCCGGCTCGTCGAGCACACCGTCGCCGACACGGGCGACGACGCCGGAGGACAGCGGCAGTGCCTGGGTCTCGCCCGGGTGGTCGGCGATGCCGAGGTGGACGACGAACTCGCGGGCGGGGTGCTGGTAGACGATCAGGACCGTCCCGGGGAGGCCGGGCACGCCGGTCTTGACCTGCCGCCACTGGCGCGAGGGGTCGATCGAGCCCAGCAGGTCGAGGAGCCTGTTCTCGGCGAGCGGCTGGCGGTCGATGCGATCCTTGGCCTGATTGAGGATGCGCTTCACCTCGTTCAGGGCGGCGCCCTCGAGCGGGATTTCCGGCACAGGCGACTGGTTCGCGTTCAGGGGAACTAGCCGCGTGATCACCCGGAGGCCCTGGGCATCGGGCGGCGAGAGCACCCAGCGGGCCGGATAGCCGTAGATCGCCTCATCCGCGCGAAGACCTGCGGCCAGGGAGGCGAGGAGGCAGAGGAGCAGGGCGGCCGGGCAGACGAGGCGCATGGAGCGTGGAGCGACGAATACGCTGGCCCACGCACGCGTCGAAAGACGCGTGATTGGAAGCCGCGCGCGGAGCTTTCGCGAGTCCGAAAAGGGTGGCCGGGAGAAATTCCCTGTCCGCTCCGGGAGCCCTGGATCGTCGTAAGGATGTAACCGCCTCCCGCCATGGAAACCAACTCCACGCCCACGTCCATCGCCCAACGCGAGCTCTTCCTCCAGCGCACGCTGCACGCGCCGCGCGCGAAACTTTACCGCTGCTGGACCGATCCGCAGCTCATCACGCAGTGGTTCACGCCGCCGCCGTGGAAGACCGTGCGGGCGGAGATGGACGTGCGCTCGGGCGGCGCGAGCAACATCGTGATGCAGTCGCCCGACGGCCAGGAGTTTCCCAACCGCGGGCTCTACCTCGAGGTCGTGCCGAACGAGAAGCTCGTGTTCACCGACGCCTTCGTCGGCGCCTGGGAGCCATCGGAGAAGGCCTTCATGGTCGGCACGATCACGTTTGAGGATGTCGCCGACGGCCACACGCTCTACACCGCGCGGGTGCGGCACTGGTCGGTGGCCGACCGCGAGGCGCACGAGAAGATGGGTTTCCACGAGGGCTGGGGCATCGCCACGCAGCAGCTCGAGGCCCTCGCGCGCCGGATCTGAGCGTCGCTCCCCGGGAGATCCGGCGGCAGTTCGAGCGCGGCCGGCAGCCTGCCACGCGCGCCCGGGACAGCCGGGCGTCGTGGCGTTCAGTCGAAGCGGATCGTCGCCGTGACCGGGAAATGGTCGCTCGGCGTGCGGCCCTGCTCGGCGTCGTCGAGAATCGCCGCCGCGTCGACGGCGCGCGGCTGCCGCGCGAGGATCCAGTCGATGCGCTCGCCGTCGTGCTTCGGCGGCTCGTAGCCGTGGAAGGTGTTCAGGCCGTCGTTGGTGCGGTGCGCGGCGGCGAGCCAGGCATCGGTCAGGCCGGCCTGCTGCGTGAGCCGCGCGTAGGCCGCGCTCGCGCCGGCGAGGCAGTTGAAGTCGCCGACGAGCAGCAGCGGCACGTGCGGGTCGATCTGCGCCAGCCGCGCGGCGAGGAGCGCGGCGGCCTTTTCGCGCGCGGCCTCGACCTCATGGTCGAGGTGCGTGTTCCAGAACTCGAACACCCGGCCGCTCGCGCGCTCGCGCAGGCGCACCCACGTGACCATGCGCCGGTAGCGGTTGCCCCACGTCGCCGAGCCGATCGTCTCCGGCGTGTCGGAGAGCCAGAAGTGGTCGAAGGCGACGGGCTCGAACTTGTCGCGGCGGAAGAACACCGCCATGAACTCGCCGCGGCTGCCGCCCTCGCGGCCGAGGCCGATCCACTCGTAAGCCGGCAGGTCGGCCGCCAGGTCGCGCAGCTGCGCGTAGAGTCCTTCCTGCGTGCCGATCACGTCCGGCGCGGCGCGTTCGATGAGGCGCTTCATCATCGGGCGCCGCTCGGGCCAGGCATGCGGCGGCTGGTCGCTGGCGAAGCGGAGGTTGAAGGTCATCACGCGCAGCGTGAGCGGCGGCGTGGGTTCGCCGGCCGGGAGCAGGGCGGCGGTGCCGAGGACACCGAGGAGCAGCGGACGCAGGAAACGCAGGAACATGGCCGCAGGATGGACGCGCGCCGGCGCGGCGCGATGCGAATTCACGGGCGCTGTGCCGGTGCGGGCCGCCCGCGCGCTTGAGCGGCGCGGCGGCGGCGGACAGAAACGCTGCCATGAACTTCGATCCCCGTCCGTTCCTCCTCGAGGGCCGCCACGTCCGGCTCGAGCCGCTGGAGGAGCGCCACCGCGCGCCGCTGCTCGCCGCGGCCCAGCAGCCGCCGGACGTGTTCCAGTGGTTCCTGACCGATTCGCTGGCGAAGCCCGAGGCGTTCCACCCGTGGTTCGACGACGGCCTGCGCCACAGCGCCGCCGGCACCGAGGTGGCGTGGGCGATCGTGCGCCGCCGCGATGGCAAGCTCGTCGGTTCGACGCGCTACCTCGACATCCGCCGCGCGCACCGCGCGCTGGAGATCGGCAACACCTGGCACGCCCGCGAGGCCCAGCGCACGGCGATCAACACCGAGGCGAAATACCTGCTGCTGCGCCACGCGTTCGAGGCGCTCGGCGCCGTGCGCGTGCAGTTGAAGACCGACGAGCGCAACGAGGCGTCGCGCCGCGCCATCGCCCGTCTCGGCGCCCAGTTCGAAGGCATCCTGCGCCGCTACCAGACGCGCTTCGACGGCTACGTGCGCAACACCGCGATGTTCGCGCTCACCGCCGAGGACTGGCCCGCCGCCCGCGCCCGCCTCGAGGCGATGCTGGCCGCCCGGTGATTTCGCTCCGGGCGGAGAGGCACACAACGCTCTTGCGCCGGGCCCGGCGCTTTGCGTGCATCCGGCGGCTACCTAACCCACCACCCCCCATGAACGAACTGCGCGCGCGCATTCTCGCGGCCTTTGCCCTGTGCGGCCTGGCCGCCGCGGCCATCGCCCAAACCGCCCCGTCCAACCGGACGTTTTCCTCCTACTATTTCTTCGGCGACAGCCTCACCGACAGCGGCAACACCTTCGCCCTGACCGGCTCGCCCGGTGCGCCGTATTACCAGGGGCGCGTCTCGAACGGCCCCACCTACGCCGAATACCTCGCGCCCGGCCTCCTCAACGCCGTGACCACCTCGGCCAACGCCGCCCGGCTGAACTTCGCCTTCGCCGGCGCCACCGCGGCGGCCGGCAGCGCCGTGCCGAGCCTCGCCCAGCAGGTCGCGATGTATCAGGCGCGCGGCATCACCGCGAAGGCCGACGGCCTCTACGTGCTCCTCGCCGGCGCGAACGACCTGCTCAACACCGTCTCGAATCCCGCCACGCAGAACGGCCCCGCGCTGACCAACTCCGGCGTCGGCGGCTCGGCCGCCGTCACCTCCGCCGTGCAGTCGCTCGCCGGCCTCGGCGCGAAGAACATCCTCGTGCTGAACCTGCCCGACATCTCGAAGACCCCGCGCTTCACCACCGGCTCCGGCGCGCCCGCCGCCTCGCTCGTCCAGGCCGGTTCCTACGCGTTCAACAACGACATCAAGGGCCGCCTCGCCGCCCTCAGCCTCGGCGGCGACGTGAAGGTGACGCTCTTCGACCTCACCTCGACGCTCCAGACCATCCTCGCCAACCCGCAGCGCTTCGGCTTCTCGATCACGAACCAGGACTACGTCGACATCCTCGCCGCCGGCGGCAACCCCGGCGACGCCGGCCAATACGTCTTCTGGGACGGCATCCATCCGACGACCAAGACCCACGCCGTCCTCGCCCAGGTGCTCACCGAGGTGCTGAACCCCGAGTTCGTCCTCGGCACCTTCGCCGCGCAGGGCACGGTCGCGCTCGCCGCCACCGACCTGACGACCGACGCGCTCAACGGCCGCCTCGACACCACGCGCGGCGCCCCGGGCCGCCACAGCGCGGACGGCTGGATCAGCTACGGCTACAAGACCGGCGCCTACGACCGCGACGGCTACCGCAACGACTTCGACTTCTCCGGCAGCGTGGTCACCGCAGGCTTCGACCTCAGCCTGGGCAAGGAGCTGCTCGTCGGCGCCGCCGTCTCCGCCGAGAACATGAAGACCGACCTCAAGGCCGGCGCCGGCTCCGGCCAGATGCGCGGCCAGCTCGTCGCCGTCTACGGCCAGTGGAAATCCGGCACGTTCTTCGCCGACGCCACCGCCGCCTACGGCTCGCAGGACTTCAAGGACCTGAAGCGCACCACCGCTCTCGGCGGCTACCAGGCCAGCGGCAAGACCGACGGCGACCGCGTCGCCGCCTCCGCGCGCGTCGGCGCCGAGTTCACCTCCGGTGCGATCCGCTTCACGCCCTTCGCCGGCCTGCGCTACGCCAAGGCCAAGCTCGACGGCTACACCGAGAAGGACGTCGCCAGCCTCAACTTCACCTACGACGGCCAGACCGCGAAATCCTTCGAGGGCCTGATCGGCGCCACCGCCGACTGGACGCTCGACAACCACCTGCTGCCGCTCGTGCTCAGCGCGTCCGCCGTCTACCAGAAGGACCTGGCCGACGACACCCGCAGCTTCAGCGGCCGCCTGGCCGACACGGTCTCGTCCCGCGCGACGATCAACGTCACCGACGGCCTCGGCGAGACGGTGAAGGTCGGCCTGCGCGCCAGCGGCCTCGTGAGCAAGAACTGGGGCTGGTCGCTCGGCTACCTCGCCGACTTCCGCCAGGACGGCAACACGGCCAACCAATACTCGTTCGCCCTGCACACCGGCTTCTGAGCCGGCGGCCCATGCCGCCTGCAACAGTTGAAAAACGAAGGCCGCGCGAAGCGCGGCCTTTTTGTTTCAACACTGCGTCAATGAAGGCGGGGCCACGAGCCCCGCGGGTTTCACGCTTCCAAGCCGGCGCCTCGCGGGCCTGATGGCCCCGCCTCCATCGGGAGGGAAGCCTCTCCCGCTCACTCCGGCTGCCACTGCTTGAGGAAGGCGAGCACCTTCTCCGGGTCGTGCGCGGACTTGCCGTCCTCGAGCGCGCCGGTCTCCTGGGTGGTGAGCATGTGGCCGTTGCGGTCCAGCACCACGAGCACGGGCAGGCCGTTCTTGATCGGGTTGCCGAAGCGCTCGTTCACGGCGTCGTTGCGCTTCTTGCCGTCGCGGTGGTTCACGTCGAGGCGGACGACGACATAGTGGGCCTTCAGCTCGCGGCGGACGGCGCTGTTGTTTTCGAAGAGCTCGTGCAGGCGGCGGCACCAGATGCACCAGTTGGCGCCGAAGACCAGCAGCACGTGCTTCTGGTCGGCCTGGGCGACGCGGACGGCCTCGGCGACCAGCGCGCTGCCGTCGGCCTGGGTGTCGTAGACGTCGGGCCCCATCTTGGGATATTCCGGCTCGGCGCGGAGCGCCGTGGTGGCGAGGACGAACAGGGCGAGGGCGAGGATGCGCATGGGGCGCACGCTAGCGGGTGGACGGGCGTTCGCTAGCGGATTCTGGCGGCCTCACTTCGGCCGCACGGGCACGAGGAAGTCGAAGGCGCAGCCGGCGCCGCCGTCGCCGAAGCGCTCGTCCTGCCGGGCGAGATTCGGCCCGCCGCTGTGGACGTAGCCCGAGCGCGGCAGCCAGGAGCCGAAGGCGTAGTTGATCGTCTCGCCGAGCTTCGCCACCGGCCCGCGGTGGGTGAAGCACGCGTAGGTGCCGGCGCGGATGCGCCAGAGCGCGAGCGGCGCGGCGGCGCGCCGCGAGGGCGCGACGTTGATGGCGGCGAGGTATTCGAGCTCGTCGGGATGACGGCGGTCGCCGTCGGCCGGACAGCGCGCCGCGCCGTAGACGTATTGGTCCACCTGCGGCTGGAGCTCGCGGATCAGCGGGCAGAAGCGGTGGTAAAGGCGCGGCACGACGTCCGTGTTGTCGGCGGCGGGCGACATCGGGCCGATGAAGCGCGCGGTGAGGCCGAGGAGGTTGAGCGCGGGCAGTTCGACGAGGGCGGGCTCCATCGTGGTCTGGCGGGGCAGGCGCTTGAGACGGCGGAGCGTGAGGCGCGGGCGCGTGCGGTTCCACGCCAGGCCGCCGCGGCGGCGGAAGGCGCTCGGGGTCACGTCGAAGGCGGCGCGAAACGCGCGGGTGAAGGCCTCGTGCGACTCGAACTGGAAATCGAGCGCCAGCTCGAGGATCGGGCGGCGGGTCCGCTGCAGCTCCGCGGCGGCCGCGGTGAGGCGGCGCTTGCGGATGTAGGAGCCGAGCGAGTCGCCGGTCATCTCGGCGAAGATGCGGTGGAAATGCCAGAGCGAGAACCCGGCGCGCCGCGCGATGGCGTCGAGGGAGATCGGTTCGCGCAAGTGGCGCTCGATCGTGTCGGCGGCGCGGATGACGGCGGTGCGGTAGTGGTTCACGGAGTGGCGGCGAGACAGCGAGTGAGGAACTCCTCGACGAGGCGAGGCAGTTCGCGGTGGAACTGCTCCCGGTCGAAGCCCGCCGGGTCCTGGGCCGGAGGGAAATCCGGCCGGCGCAGGGCGGGCGGGAACGGCGTGAGAAACGAATAGTGCCCCGCGCCGCTCACGGGTCGGAACGTGCATGGCGTGGTCGCGGGCAGCGCGGCGAGCACGGCGCGGATGCGCTCCGGTGGCGTCACGGTGTCCTGCTCCGCGAGGAACACCAGCAGGGGCACGGTGACGCGGTCGAGGGCGTGCGGGGCGGCGAACCACTCGGTGGCCGGCGCGAGCAGCACCGCGGCGCGCAGCCGCGAGTCCGGCGCGGTGCCGAGGGGCCGGCGCTCCCGCGACCAGGCTTGGGCGCCGGCCAGGGCCAGCGCGGTGAATCCGCCCATCGAGTGCCCGACCATCACGACGCGGAGCGGGTCCGCGTGGTCGCGAAAGCGCGGGTCGGCCAGCAGCGCGTCGAGCGTCCGCGACGTCTGGTCGGGGCGACGCTCGGCGGCGGTGTCGGTGTTCGCGAGCGAGCGGTCGTTGCGGTTGTCGCCGGGATACTCGGGCGCCAGGACGAGATAACCGCGCTGCGCGAGATGGGTGGCGATGGAGCGGTAAAGCAGCGGCGACCCGCCGCCGCCGTGCGAGATGAGGCACACGGGAAATCGGCCCGGCGCGATCGGAGCCTCGGCGGTCGCATCGAAGCGATAGGGACCGAGCATCGCGCCGCCACTTGCGGCGAGAGTCGGGTATTGCACGTAGATGGGAAACTCGGCGCGCGAGAACGGATCGGTGGTGCGAAGTTGAGTGAGACCGGAGTGCATGGGTGGAAGAGGAACGGCGGAGGACGACCCGGCGCGCGGGCGGCGCAGGTCAGCCAGGATACGCACCGGAGAACCGAGCGGAAAACGGGCAAGCGGGGCATCGGAAGGGCGCCACCTTAGCAAATCGAAGCCGCGCGGCGCTTGATCGGTTGTGCGATTCCGTGCGGCGGCGCCGGCGCTCAGGCTCCGGGTTTCCGGGCGAGCCAGAAGCGGCACTCGTCGGAGAAATCCTTCACCGCCTTCGACTCGGCGGCGATGCGGCGGCGCATCTCGTCCCACTCGTGCTTCCAGCCGGTCGCGGCCAGGTCCTCGAGGATCTCGGCGCGGTCGGGGAGGTGCATGAAGACGCGGTAGTGGTCGTCGTCGACGAAGTAGCGGTCGCCGAAGTCGACCAGCGCGGGGTCCTGCTTGCCCTGCGCCCAGAGCTCGGCCTGGCGCGCCCAGTGGCGGCGCTCGCCGGGCTCGTCGTCGCGGTCGTGCGTGGTGAAGAGCAGCGGCGCGCCGGGCCGGGCCAGGGTGTGCAGCCCGCGGAGGGCGGCGCGGCGGTTGGCGCGGCCGGGGATCTGCATCAGGCCGTTGAAAAGGAAAAGCACGCCCGCGAATCCCGCGGGCTCCAGGGCGGGGCGCGGGCCCCCGGCGCGTCGGTTGAAGGGCCGTCGGGGACCGCGGCCCCTGCCAGCTGCGTGGCGTCGGCGTGGAGGAAGCGGATGCGGCGCGTGAGCTTTTTCCCGCGGGCGAAGTGGCGCGCCTGGTCGAGCAGCTCCTCGGCGAAGTCGAAGGCCGTGATCCGGGTGTAGCCGAGCTCGGCGAGCGCGAGCGTCACGCGGCCGGTGCCGCAGCCGGCCTCGAGCAAGGGCGCGCCGGGAGCGGGGAAGTGCTGCTCGATCAGCCGGCGCTCCGAAGCCCAGAGGCCGAGCCGCTCGGCGGCGCGGGCGTAGTGGACGACGGACTCGAGCGCGTTGAAATCCGCGCGGACGGTCTCGCCGGAGATCTTCGTCACTGGCGGCGCCATGCGGCGAGGAACATGCCGTTCGCGTTCAGCTCGTGGGGGTGGAGGGAATGCGCGGAGCCGGACGCCGAGGACGGGGGCCGCGGAACACCGGGACGGATTCGAACTCGGGGTGCGCGGCGGTGAAGGCGGCGGCGACGGCGGTGGTCTCGGCGCGCGTCAGCGTGCAGACGGAATAGACGAGGCGGCCGCCGGGCTTGAGCGAACCGGCGACGTGGTCGAGCAGGCGCTGTTGCACGGCGGCGAGTTCGTGGACGTCATCGGGCTGCGTGGTCCAGCGCGCGTGCGGGTTGCGCTGCCAGGTGCCGACGCCGCTGCACGGCGCGTCCACGAGCACGCCGTCGAATTTGGTCTTGGTCGGCAGTTTCGCGGTGCCGTCCCACGGGGCCGCGCGGTAGTTGAACATGCCGGCGCGCGCGGCGCGTTTCTTCAGATGGTCGAGGCGACGCACGGAGCGGTCGCTGGCCCAGATCAGGCCCTTGTTCTGCATCAGGTCGGAAAGGTGCAGCGTCTTGCCGCCCTCGCCGGCGCAGGCGTCCCACCAGGTCTGGCCGGGCTGCGGCGCGCAGGCGTGGCCGACGAGTTGCGAGGCGAGGTCCTGGATCTCGAAGCGGCCGTCGCGGAACTCGTCGGTGAGAAAGAGATCGCGGGGCCCGGTGTAGGAGAAGGCGGTGAGTTGAGAGTTGAGGGTTGCGAGTTGAGGGCTGCCGGCGGGGGCGCAGTCGCCGAGGCGGGCGGGGAGGTCGGCGGCGTCGTTCTGCCGCGCGCGGAGCCAGAGCACCGGCTCGCGCTGGAGCTGGCGGAGCCAGTCGGGCGAGACGTCCATCTCGCTCGCCAGCCAGTCGGGCACGGCGCGGGCGGCGAGCGCCTCCGCCTTGAACGCGTCCGGGGCGCGATTGAAGCGCGCCTGCAGGTCGAGCGCGGCCTGGGCCTGCTTTTGCAGCGACTGTCGCGGCTCGAGCCAGCGCCACCAGCGGAAATAGGCGAAGACCGCGCGGCTGACGGCGCGGCGCAGCGCCGGGGCGGAGCCGTGCCGCGTGCGGCCGAGCGTCTCGCGCAGCGCGGCGTCGGCCGGCGTGCCGCCCTGGACGAGCTTCAGGACGCGGGCGGTTTCGTTGAGGACGGCGGAGTCGGACACGCCGTGAAGAGAGCCGGTCAGAGGTTCTTCTTCAAGAACGCTTCGAGGCGGGTGAAGAACTCGACGCGGGGCGCGATCTCGCTGAGGCCGTGCGCCTCGTCGGGGCTGAACCAGGCCTCGTGCGGCACGCCGGCCTGCTTCAGCGCGCGGACGAGGCGGCGCGACTGGTCGGGGTCGGCGTTGCGGTCCTGCGGCCTCATTTCAGCCCCGGCGGAGGCGGCGGCGCGCTTGCAGGGCTGCGGGTGAAGTCGGCGATGAGCGCGAGGATTTCCTCGCCGCCTTCCCAACGCTCCAGCTCCTCTGCGGACGGCGGCGTGGCGCCGGCCGCGAGCAAGGCGCGCGCGACGCCGAGGTAGTCGCCGTCGGGCGCGGGCTGGTGGGCGAAGGCGAAGTGGCACCAGCCGAGCGGCAGCGACTGGTATTGGCGGTCGCGGAGATCGAGCGGGGCGCCGTGGGCGATGAGCAGCTTCGCCTTGGCGAGGTTGCCGGTGAAACAGGCCCAGTGCAGCGCGGTCTCGCCCATGCCGCCGGTGGCGGCGACGTCGAAGCCGACGTCGAGCATCGCCGCCGCGGCGTGGGGGCTGGCCTCGGCGAGGAGGTTGGGATGGGCGCGGATCACGGCCGGATCGCGGAGGCGCCGGGCTTCGGCGGAATCGCCGCGCATGCAGGCGGCGAGGAATTGCTCGGCGGGACTCAGCTGTTCGTCGGCGCCGGCGGCGCGGAGGGCCTCGGCCGCGGAGGTGCGGCCGTGCAAGAGCGCGAGGGCGAGGGCGGTGCGGCCGTCGCGGCGCCGCGCCTGCAGGTCGGCGCCGTGGGCGAGCAGGAGCTCGATCATCGCACCGTCCCAATGCCGCGCGGCGGCGTGCAGCGGCGTCTCGCCGGATTTCTCGGGGTAGCAGACGCGGTTGGGGTTTGCGCCGTGCTCGAGCAGCCAGCGGGCGCCGCGGCGGACCTTGGCGTCGAACGCGAGGCCGGCGTAGTGGCCGAGGATGAAGTAGAGCGGGGTGTTGGTCCACTTGGCCGCGCCGGCGCCGCCGTCGGCCTGGGCGCCGTGGGCGGCGAGGAGCCCGAGCATCTCGACGTCGCCGTGTTCGGCGGCGTGGTAGACCGACTCGCCGTCGTCGGGCCGGGCGCCGTGCTCCAGGAGCAGCTGGGCGAGCGGGTAGTTGCGCGCCTGGCAGCTCGCGGCCCAGAGCGCGGAGAGCGGCGAGTGGGGATCGCCGGCGTGGAGGTAGCTCGTGTTGGCGTCGGCGCCGTGCTCGAGCAGGAGCTTCGCCGTGGCCGTGAGCCCGGCGGCGTGCTTCTCCGCCCAGCGGGAATGGGCGACGTAGAGGAGCGGCTCCCAGCCGAGCGGGCCGCCGCGCTGCGTGGCGAGGGCGGGCCGGGCGGCGAGGCCGCGGGCGACAGTCGCGACGTCGCCGAAGGCGAGCGCGGCATGGAAGTCGCGGGCGACGAGATCGGGAAAGAGCGTCAGGATGCGCTCGGCGCGGCCGAGGCGCCGTTCGACGGAGTCGCGGGTGAACTGCGCGGCCGCCTGCGCGAACTCGAGCGTGAGCTCCTCGACGCGTTCGCGCAGGGCGGTCCACGAGGCGAAACCGTGCTCGCGGGCGATCACGGACTGGGCGTCGTGGAGCGCAAAGGCCAGGGCGGCGAGTTGCGCGTCGGTGTGGCGGGCGAAGGCCGGCAGCACGCGGAAGCGGGCGAGGGCGGCGGGCTGGCCGGAGCGGGCGGATGCGAGCAGGTCCTTGGCCTGCTTCTTGAGCTGCGCGAGGTCGGGTCGCGCGGGTAACTGCATTGTCATGTGACCTCCATGCTGTCGCTGCGATCCGCAAGCAGCAGCACGGGGAGACGTGCAGTGAACCGAGGTGGAGAACGGTGGGCTCAGCCCTTTGCGCGGATCCGCGTGCGCCCGAAACGCGGCGTCACGATGCGCGGGCGGCAGGGACGCGTCAACGTTTTGATGGATGGAGAATGCGCGCGGCGACGGCTTTCGGGTTGTGCCGGATCGGCGGGGCGTTTTCCTCGGCGCACGCTATGAAAGCACCGTTGAAGCTCAGTGCTCTGTTGCTGGTCGGCCTGTCCTTGACCCGGGCCTTTGCCGCTGCTCCCGCGACGCTCACGTTGAACGATCTGCGCAACCATTCCGAGCGCTGGCCGGCGTCGGTCACCGTGCCGAGGGATCTCAATTTCCAAGGCGGCGCGACGGTGAAGAAAGGACAGGTTGTCAAAGTCACCAATCTGAACGGCAGCGAGGTGGTCGTCGACAGCGGCAGTGGCCTGGTTTTCGGCCTGCCGATTGCGGAGACGGATTTCGTGGCGCGCGCCAACGCGGCGTGGGCGGAGCTCACGCCCGGGCAGCGCGAGATCACGGCGGCGAGCTTGATCGATGACCGCCGTCTCTGGCCGGTGAAGGTGCGGAGCTTCGCCGAATTCCGGCTGGGCAACGGCGGCGTCATCAAGTCCGGCGGTGAGTTCGAACTGATCGCGGTGGAGCGCGACGGCGTGAAGCTGCTGGCGCCGGAATACAACACGACGTTGCGCGTGCAGCCCCAGGCGACGGACTTGATCGAAAGAGCGCGCGCGCTGGCGCTGGTTTCTCCCGAGAAACGTCCGTCGCGCATCGCGGCGGTGTTGCGCGGCAATCTGGTCGACGCGTCGGGCCGAGCGACCGACCCGGCGAATCTCGACGACGCGCAGGTGATCGCGCTCTACTACGGCGCCAGCTGGTGCCCGCCGTGTCGCGCGTTTTCGCCCGAGTTCGTGAAGTTCGTCAATCGCGTCGGCCCGCAAAACCCGCGGTTCGTCGTCGTGCTCGTGAGCAGCGATAAGACGGACGCCGCGATGTTCGGCTACATGAAGGAAGAGAAGATGCCGTGGGTCGCGCTGCCTCGGGAGCAGCTCACGAAATCGCCGTCGCTCCTCGCCTACACGAAAGGCGCCATTCCCCAGCTCGTCATCGTGAATCGCCAGGGCACGGTGCTGGCCGATTCCTACCGCGGCTCGAAATACGTCGGTCCGCAGGTGGCGATGGCGGAGCTGGAAAAGATCCTCGCGACGGGCGTGGCGAAGTAAGCCGCCGTCCGGCGTCAGCCGCTCTTTCGCCCCCAGCGGCGGACTTCCTTCAGCTCGGGGGCGCGCGCCTCGATCAGGGCGCCGGCGACGGCGGGGTGGTGGCGCAGTTCCTGGAAGGCGTTGCCGGTGACGCGCCACTTCAGGGCGAAGGACGTTTCGGCGATCGGGGCGACGCGGCCTTCGAAGAGGAAGGCGATCTCGACCTTCGTGTCGCCGTTGGCGGCGTCGATGGCCTTGCGGAGCTTCGGCAGGAAATCGGTGACGCCGGGGTGGTCGGGCGTGAGGAGCCACGTGACCTTGCGGATGTTGTTCGGGACGTAGGCGTCGAGGTGGTAAACTTCCTTGATGTTCAGGCGCGCGCCGTCGTTGCCCTTCATCACGGAGCCGAGGAGGACGACGGGCAGGTTTTCCGCGAGGATCTTGCCGTAGGTCTCGTAGGCGTCGGCATACATGTTGACCGAGATCGTCGCCCGGCGGCTCGCGAGATTGAAGAACGCCCACGGGCGATTGTCGCGTTTCGAGAGGCGCTTCGTGATGCCGCTCATCAGGCCGGCGAGGCGGAACTCGACGCGGTCGCCTTCGAGGAGAACGGTTTCCTCGGTGTGCGTGCTGAGCGCTTCGGCGAGGCCGGCGTAGGCGTTGAGCGGGTGGCCGGAGACGTAGAAGCCGAGGAGTTCCTT
Source organism: Oleiharenicola sp. Vm1 (assembly GCF_047777955.1). Classification (GTDB taxonomy): domain Bacteria; phylum Verrucomicrobiota; class Verrucomicrobiia; order Opitutales; family Opitutaceae; genus Didemnitutus. Next base: position 3,479,878 of record NZ_CP180537.1, on the reverse strand, counting down.
TTCGAACTGGAGGCGCTCCTGCGAGGTGAAGTCGGTGGCGGAGTCTGACGAGTTGAGAGTTGAGGGTTGAGAGTTGAGAGGCTTGGCGGCGCTTTTTTTCTTCGGCTTCTCGTCGGCGAGCATGTCGAGGAAGCTGTGCTGGCCGGCGGCCTTGTCGCGGGCGTGGGCGGCGGCGCCGGCGAGGGCGGCGTCGATGCCGTCAAAGAGCGGCTTGCGCGGGGCGTGGCTGTAGTCGAAGGCTCCGGTCTTCACGAGGTGCTCGAGCACGCGCTTGTTGATCGCGCGGCCGTCGACGCGGCGCACGAAGTCCTCGAAGTTTTCGAACGGGCCGTTGGCCTCGCGCTCCTCGATGATCTTCGCCGCGGCGAGTTCGCCGACGCCCTTGATGCCGGCGAGGCCGAAGCGGATGGCGCCGCCGGCGCCATTCGCTTCGGAAGTTGAGGGTTGAGCGTTGAGGGTTGAGAGACCGGAAGACTGAGAATTGTTCTGACTCTCAACTCTCAACGCTGAACTCTCAACTCGCGGCGCAGCCGCGCCGCGCACCACCGGCGTGAAGTCGCCGCGCGATTCGTTCACGTCCGGGCCGAGCACCTGGATGCCCATGGCCTCGGCCTCGGCGATGAAGTGCGAGACTTTTTCCGCGTTGCCGAGTTCGGCGGTGAGCACGGCGGCCATGAATTCGACCGGGTAGTTGGCCTTGAGATACGCGGTCTGGTAGCTGACGAGCGCGTAGGCGGCGGAGTGGGACTTGTTGAAGCCGTAGCTCGCGAACTTGTTCAGCAGGTCGAAGATTTCGTTGGCCTTCGACTCGCTGATGTTGTTCACGCGCTTCGCGCCTTCGACGAACTTGATGCGCTCCTTCGCCATCGCGTCGGCGTCCTTCTTGCCCATGGCGCGGCGGAGCATGTCGGCGCCGCCGAGCGTGTAGCCGGCGATGATCTTGGCGCACTCCATGACCTGCTCCTGGTAGACGATGATGCCGTAGGTTTCCTTGAGCGATTGCTCGAGCAGTTGGTGCGGGTAGGCGACGGTCGACGGGTCGCGCTTGCCGCGCGCGTAGTCGGGGATGAACTGCATCGGGCCCGGGCGGTAGAGGGCGCAGATGGCGTTGATGTCGTTGATGTCGGTCACGCCGACCTGCTTGCAGGCGTTCTGCATGCCGCCGGATTCGAGCTGGAACACGCCGACGGTCTTGCCGGCGTTGAGCATCGTGTAGGTCTTCGGGTCGTCGAGCGGGATGGTCTCGATGTCGAAGTCGGGCTGGGCGGTGCGGCGAACGTTGGCGACGGCGTCGGCGATGACGGTCAGCGTCTTCAGGCCGAGGAAGTCCATCTTCAGCAGGCCGAGTTTGCCGACGGCGTTCATGTCGTATTGCACCGTCACGTCGCCTTCCTGGAGCGTGAGCGGGACGAATTCGTCGAGCGGCTGGTCGGTGATGATGATGCCGGCGGCGTGCTTGCCGGTGTTGCGCACCATGCCTTCGAGCACGAGGCCCTGGTCGAGGATCTTTTTCGCGACGGGGTTGCGGTCGTATTCGTTCTTCAGCTCCGCGGATTTCTCCATCGCGGCCTTGAGCTCGATGTTGAGCTCGTCGGGGATCATCTTCGCGAGGCGGTCGGCTTCGGCGAAGGGCAGGTCGTGCACGCGCGAGACGTCGCGCACGACCATCTTCGCGCCGAGCGTGCCGTAGGTGATGATGTTGGCGACGCAGTCGTTGCCGTATTTCTGGCGGACGTAGTCGATGACCTCGCCGCGGCGGCGCATGCAGAAGTCGATGTCGAAGTCCGGCGGCGACACGCGCTCGGGGTTGAGGAAGCGCTCGAAGAGGAGCTTGAAGCGGATCGGGTCGAGGTTGGTGATCCCGAGCACGTAGGCGACGAGGCAACCGGCGCCGGAACCGCGGCCCGGGCCGACCGGGATGCCCTTCGACTTGGCCCAGTGGATGAAATCCCAGACGACGAGAAAGTAGTCGATGAAGCCCGTGACGCGGATGATCGAGAGCTCGAAGGCGAGGCGGACGACGAGTTCCTCCTCGAGCGGCAGGCCGTTGTAGTCGGGCGCGACGGGTTTCTGGCCGGCGGGAAGGTTCGTGAGTTTCGCGAGGCGCTCGGCGACGGCGGGGCGTTTCGCGACGTCGTCGTAGGCGAAGTTGTAGCGCTTCCTCAGGCCCTCGTGGCAGAGCTGCTCGAGGTATTCGCCGGGCGTGACCTGGTCCTTGATTTCGGCGGGGAGCGGATACTTCGGGTAGCGCTCGGAGCCCTTCGGGAACGGGATGATGCCCGTCTCGCACATCTCGGCGACGGCCTGGGTGTTCGTGAGCGACTCGGGGACCTCGCCGAAGATCTTTTCCATCTCGGCGCGCGACTTCAGGTAGAATTGCGTGCCGTCGAACTTCATGCGATCCGTCTCGGCGACCTTCGCGCCGGTCTGGATGCAGAGCAGGGAGTCGTGCGGGCCGGCGTCCTCGTGGTTCACGTAGTGGACGTCGTTCGTGCAGATGACTTTTAGGCCGAACTCCTCGCCGAGCTTGAGCAGGCCGGGGATGATCTTGCGCTGTTCGGGGATGCCGTGGTCCTGGATTTCGACGAAGAAATTCTCGCGACCGAAGATCTCCACGAAGCGCCCGCAGGCCTGGCGCGCCTGCTCGTAGCGGTCGTGGAGCAGGTGCTGCGGCACGATGGCGGCGAGGCAGCCGGTGAAGCCGATGAGGCCGCCGGAGTAGCGCGCGAGCGTATCCATGTCCGCGCGCGGCTTGTAGTAAAAGCCCTTGAGGTGGGCGTAGGAGACGAGCTTCAGGAGGTTTTGGTAGCCCTGAAGATTCTTCGCCAGCAGCCCCATGTGGTAGTAGCTCTTGCCGTCCTCGGCGCGGCCGTTTTTTTCCAGCGCGGAGCCTTCGGTGAGGTAGATTTCGCAGCCGATGAGCGGCTTGATGCCGTGGGTCTTGGCGGCGTTGTAGAACTCGATCGCGCCATACATGTTGCCGTGGTCGGTCAGCGCGAGGGCGGTCATGCCCAGGTCCTTGGCGCGCCCCATCAGGCGGTCGATGCGGCAGGCGCCGTCGAGCAAGCTGTAGTCGGTGTGGACGTGAAGATGGATGAAATTGTTGTCGGAAGCGGCCACGGGACGCATCGGAAGCCCGCGGGTGGGGCGCCGCAAGTGGATTCCGGGGATTGTGGAAAACTCATGCAGGATGCGGGTTTAGCAGGGTGTGCCCGGCGGTCGCACGGGTCGCGCCGCCCGGGGCGGCGAGGGGGGCGGCGGCGGGTTTGGGCCGCAAAAAATAGCTGTTGACGCGGCTTCGCGCGCCCGGCTTCTTGTGGACCTTTCGACCCTTCCCAACCACTCCCTTTCCCATGTCCATCGAGATCAAAATGCGCAAAAACGAGCCGATCGACCGTGCGCTGCGCCGCATGAAGAAGAAGCTCGACCGCGAGAACATCATCAAAGACGTGCGCGCGAAGCGTTACTACGAGAAGCCGTGCGAGAAGCGCCGCCGCAAGGAGAAGGTCGCTGCCTTCACCGCGATGCTCCGCGCCCGCTACGCGAACTGAGTTCCGCGTCGCTCCGTTTTCCGAACCGGCCGCTGCCTAGTGCGCGCGGCCGGTTTTTTATTGGCCGAGCGGCCCGCCTTCCCGCCGCGCCCCGCTGCTTGCCAGCGGCGCCAACTCTTGTCCTAGTGACCACTCACCCATGAAGCCCATCCTTTCGCTGTCCTCCTGCTGGCTCTCCCAGCGACACCAGGACGGCTACGCGATGCTCAAGGAGATGGCGTCGCTCGGGTTCGAATGGGCCGAGCTCAGCCACGGCATCCGCATCACGCTCGTCCCGGGCATCCTCAAGGCGGTGGAGGAAGGCGTGATCAAGATCTCCTCCTGCCACAACTTCTGCCCGCTTCCGACGGGGATCACACACGCCGCGCCGAATCTTTACGTGCCGAGTTCAAAAGACCGCCGCGAGCGCGAGCAATGGCTCCGGCACAGCAAGCGCTCGGTCGAGTTCGCCGCCCAGGTGGGCGCCAAGAAGCTCGTGCTGCACCTCGGCAACCTCGAGTTCTTCTGGCTGAACCCGGTGCGCAAGATCGACCGCTACGCCGAGGCCCATCCCGAGGCGGACCTGACGAAGGACCCCGCCTACCAGAAGCTGCTTGCCGGCGTGATGGCGAAGCTGCGCGCGCACCAGGCCCGGTTTTGGGAGAACACGCGCGCCGGCATCTCCGAGCTGCTGCCCTACGCCACGAGCCGCGGGGTGGCGCTCGCCCTCGAAAACCGCGAGAAGCTGGAGGAGCTGCCCCTCGACGCCGACTACGAGCAGTTCGTCGCGTCGCTCCCGCCGGAAGCGCTTGCGGGCTATTGGCACGACACCGGCCACGCGCACATCAAGGAAAGCCTCGGCGTCATCAACCACCGCGAACACCTCGCGAAAAACGCCCCGCGCGCGATCGGCTTTCACCTGCACGATGTGAGCGCCGATGGACACGATCACCAAGCGATTGGGTCCGGCAAAATCGACTTCGCGATGATCAGCGAGTTCTGGCGCCCCGAGCACACGCTCGTGCTGGAGTTCAGTCCGCGCCTCGCGGTGGAGGAAGTGGTCGTCTCCAAGCAGCGCGTCGAAGCGCTGATCCAGCATCGGTTCGGGGCGTAGGGTCGGTCTGTGACCGGCCCGAAAGAAGCCTCGCGCGCGGTTAATGTCCGCGAGTGAAACCTCATGGTCCGGTCAAAGACCGGACCTACTCGGAGATCTTCTCGCGGCAGGGCCTCAGCGGGTTCGCCGGCGTTTGCGCTGAATCCCCACCAGGCCGAGCGCGACGCCTCCCAGCAATGCGGCCCATGTTGCGGGCTCTGGCACGGCGCTGAGGCTGGTGTAGTAGATGGCGTTTGCGCCGTTGGTAAACGCCACGCGGAACGCGAGACCGTCATCGCTCAAGCCGGCTTCTGTCATGGTGAAATTGGAGATCGTTAGTCCGTCGAGCGGCGAGAGGCTATCGATGATCGTGGAAACCTGGCCGGCGTGATAGAGGAAAATGCCGCGGGCGGATGAGCCGGAATTGGCGATGAAGGCCACGGAATCGCTGTTGGCGGAGAGGGCGCCGAAAAAGGAGAGGTTGCCGGCATAGCCGGGAAAGCCGGTGCTGATGTCCGCCACCAGCGACACCGGCCCCGTCAGGTCGGCGTTGATCCGGTAGAGTCCTTGGACGCCGCTCGTGTTCGAGGTGAAAAACAGTTCGTTGGCGGTCAGCGCCATCGCCGGCAGGTTGGCGCCGAAATTAAACGCCTGATTGGGCACTTGCACCGTCGTAAAGTCGCGAGTGGCCTGCACGCCACCCGCGTCGAAGGAGTGAAAGGTTCCGGAGCTGCGGACGACGATGCGCGAGCCATTCGTGGCGTAGGGGCCGATGGAATTGGGCGTGCCGCCAGTGGCGCTGCCGTCGACGGGGGCGGTAAACACGCTGCCGTCAGTCGTGCGCACGAATCCGCCGTAATAGTTGAGTCCGCTCTGGCGGTTGGTCGAGATCGTGAGGTTGCCGCCGCGCGAGAGCACGTAGCCCACTTGAGTCGTGCTGCCGCCCAACACCGGGAAGGAGCTGCCGCGGCCGATGACCCGGGAAAGAGTTCCCGTGTCGGAATCGTAGGCATGGATGCCGGACCAAGTCCCGCTCGCGTCGTTGTAGCTACCGTGGAAATAGGCGACCCCGTTGAGAATGCCACCTCGACCGAGCTGGAAATCGCTGAAGTTCTGCGAGCCGCCCGGTGCCGGCGTGGAGTAGTCGGCCATGCGCGCGTGAGTGACCGTGCCGTCGCCCGCAATTTCCGCCAGATAAACGCCCCGCGCACTGCCGCCGGACGCCGCATAGAAGCCCACCATGCCTTCGCCGGAAAATGCCTCGATAAGGTTGGTGAAGTTGCCGGTGCCGCCGGGAACTGCGGTCTGCGTGTCGGCGATTTTCGTGAACGTGTAGGTCTGCGCGTTGAGGGGACCGGCGAGCAGAAGTCCCACGGCGAAGCGGAAAAGGGCGCCGCGGGTTAGTCGGAGAGGGAGAAAATCTGGGCGCTGCATGGAGGGGGCGACAGGTGGAGGTGGGACGCGTGCGGCTGAGCCGGTCGCGCCATCCTAGCCGGCGCTCCTCCATGCGGGAATACGCGTTCCTACTTACGCGACGTCGCGTTCAGCGGCCGCGGTGCGGAGTCGCTTCGGCCGCTGGGCCGCCCGTGGCGCCTACCGTTTCGACAGTTCGGCGACCCATCGCCGGTGAGGTCCGGAAAGCGTCACGTGGTCCAGCTGCTCCAGCGGCACCCACTCGAGCGCCTCGGTTTTCGCGATCACTTTGAGCAAGGCAGAGGTCGGTGCGATCGCGTGGATCGACTCGGTGATGCTGAAACGCGTGATGGTGCGGCGCTTCGTGGCGACAAGCGTGGCCGCGGCGGGCTTCACGCCGAGATCGCACGCCTCCGGCAACTCGTGAATGCCGGCGAGGCGCTTGGCGTTGGCACTGCCGCGGCGCAGGAGGATGCGGTCGCGATCGACGACGAAGAGGCGGGTCACGGACCTTTGCTCGATCTGCTTCGGGACAAAGCGCGGGAGCTCGTCGGCATTGCCGGCGCGGCGCGCGGCACAGAATGTGGCGACGGGGCAGGTGAGGCAGAGCGGCTTGGCGCGGAAACAGACGGTCGCGCCGAGCTCCATCATCGCCTGGTTGTGATCCCCGGCGGGCGCGTCGACGATCAGCGCGTTCGCGAGCGGCGTGAAATGCTTCGCGGCGTCCACGCTGGTGGAAAAGCGCTTCGTCTCGCCGGTGAGGCGCGCGAGGATGCGCACGACGTTGCCGTCGACGCACGCGGCGGGTTCGCCGAAGGCGATGCTGGTGATCGCGGCGGACGTGTAGGGGCCGATGCCGGGCAATTCGCGCCAGGCGGCCGGCGTGCGCGGCGGCGCGGGCATCGCGACGACGGCTTGAGCGAGCTTGTGGAGGTTGCGGGCGCGCGAGTAGTAGCCGAGACCTTCCCACAGCTTCATCACCTTCGTCTCGGGCGCGGCGGCGAGAGCGGCGAAATCCGGCAACTCGCGCAGCCAGCGATCGAAGTAGGGCAGCACGGTCGCCACTTGCGTCTGCTGCAGCATGAACTCCGAGACGACGGTCTTGTAGAGCGAGGGCGACGCGCGCCACGGCAGCTGGCGTTGATGCGTGCGATACCAGCCGTGAAGGGCCGCCTGAAAATCGGCGCGGCGGGCGATGAGTTGCGCGGAGGGATTGGCCACGAAAAGCCACGAGAAGACACAAAGCAGCCCCTTTGGGAAGGTCGTTCTCGCGTGGGGGGAGGGCTTTACGCCTCGACGCTGCGGGGCCGTGGCGTCGGGGCCCCAGCCCGTGTCACGGCCACCGATTCCCGGCATTTTCCCTTTGCGCTTTTTGCGCCTTTTGTGGCCCTCTCTCGCCATGCCGAAACGGTTCGACAACGCCGAGGAAGAGAAACCCAAGGCGCTCACCACCTACACCATCAAGCTCGACGCCGCGCAGATGGAGAAGCTGCGCGCCGCCGTGGCGAAGAAGTATTGGGAGGAGGTCGAGGTGCCCTATGCGCGCTTCGCCTTCAAGGGCCCGAAGGTCAACGTCACGGCCTACGAGAGCGGCAAGGTCGTCGTGGCCGGCAAGGAGACGGAGGATTTCGTGCAGAACGTGATCGAGGCCGAGGTCACGGGCGTGGCCCAGCTCGGCTACGACGACGTCCACCACCCGGAGTGGTTCGAGCCGCACGCGGGCCTCGACGAATCGGGCAAGGGCGACCTCTTCGGCCCGGTGGTCGCCGCGACGGTCGTTGCGGAGCGCCCGGCGATCGAGGCGTGGCGCCAGGCCGGCGTGCGCGACTCGAAGAGCATCGAGGACTCGCAGATTCTGAAACTCGACGAACTGATCCGCGCCACGCCGGGCGCGGTCGTCGAGGTCGTTTACTGCGGCATGGCGAAATACAACGAGCTGATGCTGAAGCCGACGGCCAATCTCAACCGCCTGCTCGCCTGGCAGCACGCGCGCGCGCTCGAGGCGGCGCTGCAGAAGAAGTGGGTCGGCCGCGGCCTGCTCGACCAGTTTTCCAAGGAACCGCTCGTGCAGCGCGAGCTGAAGAAGCGCGGGCTCGAGCGCTTCAACCTCGAGATGCGCACCAAGGCCGAGTCGGACCCGGTCGTCGCCGCGGCCTCGGTCGTGGCCCGCGCCGAGTTCGTGCGCCAGATGCGCGAGCTGTCGCGCGAGTTCGGCGACCGGCTGCAGTTCGGCGCCGGCGCGCCGGCCAAGGCGCAGGCGGCGCAGATCGTGGAGCGGTTCGGCGCGCGCGCCCTCGGGCGCTTCGCCAAGCTGCACTTCCGCACCAGCTACGAGGTGGTCGCCGCCGCGGGCAAGCTCGACGAGCTGCCGCTGAAGGAGCCGAAGGAGAAGACGGAGTGGCGCCGCTGACCCGATGCCGGTGAAGCGCCGCCAACTCCGGGCCTTCGACCTGAAGCAGATCCTCGGCTTCGAGGGGCTGATCGGCGTGGACGAGGCCGGGCGCGGCGCGCTGGCCGGCCCGGTCGTCGCCGGCGCCGTGCTCGTGACGCGCGACTTCCTCGAGGGCAAGTGGGCGGTGGCCAAGGGCGGGCGGGTCAACGACTCGAAGCAGCTCAGCGCGGAAGAGCGGGCGGAGCTGTGGCAGGAGTTCGACGAGCTGGCCCGCGCCGGGCAGATCCACGCCACCTTCGGCGTCGCGGGCGTGGCGGAGATCGAGACCCTGAACATCCTCGGCGCGACCAAGCTCGCGATGCGCCGCGCGCTGGAGCAGATCTACCCGCCGGCGGCGTTCGAGCGGAAGACCGAGCCGGATCTCTTCTCGACCGAGACGGAGCGCGCGGCGTTCCAGCCGACGGTCTCGTGCAAGGTGCTCATCGACGGCCTGCCGCTGCGGCATTTCCCTTATCCCCACGAGGGCCTCGTCAACGGCGACGCCCGCTCGCTCTGCATCGCCATGGCCTCGATCGTGGCCAAGGTCACCCGCGACCGGATGATGGACGAGCTGGACAAGGTCCACGCCGGCTACGGCTTCGCCCAGCACAAGGGCTACGGCACCGAGGACCACCGCGCAGCCGTGCTGCGGCAGGGACGGAGCGCGGCGCACCGCGACAGCTTCCTGCGGAAGCTCTTCGCGCAGCCGCGCGACCTCGAGGGCCAGCTGACGTTCTTCGGCGAGGACGCCCCACCGGGGGAGACGGACTAGCGGCGCGGGCCGGACCGGGCGGAAGCCCGCCCCCGCGGCGTTGACGGCGCGCGCGGCGTCGTGCTGATTAGCCGGCGCGTCCCGCATGGCAGGCAAGAAGCACAGTTCCCTCGACAAGGTCCTCGGCCGGCTCGACCAGCTCGACCAGGCCAACCTGCAGAATCTCGTGCAGCGCCTCGCGCGCGAGCGGATGCTGCTGGAATCGGTGTTCAACACCCTGCAGGAGGGCGTGCTCGTCATCGATGCCGACGGCGAGATCGACTACGCCAACGAGGCTGCGATGCGGCTGATCGGCCTGAAGGAGGGCGCCACCGGCGCCTCGCTCTGGCGCCTCGTCCCCGGCCTGCGCGCCTCGCTCGGGAGCGACGGCGACGCGGCGCAGGCGAGCGGCTCGCCGCTGGTCACGCGCGAGTTCGAGCTGAGCTACCCGCAGCCGCGCGTGGTCCGGCTCTACCGCGTGCCGTTCCACGAGGGGCCGGGCGGCACGATGCGCTACGCGATCATCCTGACCGACATCACGACGGAGAAGAAATCGACCGAGGAGCTGATCGAGAACGAGCGCGTGTCGTCGATCCTCCTGCTCGCCGCCGGCGTGGCGCACGAGCTTGGCAACCCGCTCAACTCGCTCACCATCCACCTGCAGCTGATCGAGCGCCGGCTGAAGAAGCTCCGCGGGACGAAGGACGGCGACGCCCTGGCCGAGTCGGTGCGCGTCTGCTCGGACGAGGTCGCCCGCCTCGACGGCATCATCAAGAATTTCCTCGAGGCCATCCGTCCGCGCCCGCCCGACCTCGCGGAGGTCAACGTCGTCGAGATCATCGAGGACGTGCTCCGCTTCCAGGCGCGCGAGCTGGAGGACCGCGGCATCAACGTCGACGGCGAGCTGCCCGCGAGCACGCCGGTGATCATGGCCGACCGCGACCAGCTGAAGCAGGTGTTCTTCAACCTGGTGAAGAACGCCATGGAGGCGATGGCGCCCGGCGGCCGGCTCAGCGTGCGCGTGCGCACGGACGACGACTCGGTCTACGTCGCGTTCGCGGACACCGGCAGCGGCATCAAGGCCGCGGACATGGCCAAGCTCTTCTCGCCCTACCACACGACCAAGCCCAGCGGCCACGGCCTGGGCCTGATGATCGTGCAGCGCATCCTGCGCGACCACGGCGGCCACGTCGGCATCGAGTCGAAGGAGGGCGTCGGCACGGTCGTGACGCTGCAGTTCCCGCAGAAGCACCGCCGGGTGCGGATGCTGAAATAGGCGCGCGCCGCGCGGCGCCGGCCTCCCCGGGCCCGCAATCCATGCTCGCGCCTGCGCAACCTCTGCGGAGGCGCGCCGCCGTTTCCGTGGCATAATGTCCGCACTGGGAGCCACGCATCTCGGTGCAGAAACCCATTCGCTGCACGATGACGATCACCGCACCGGCTCACTCGACGGAAATCCGCGGCCCGACGTCGTGCGGTTCAGAAATCCCATGAAAACTGTCTCGAAGATCGCTCTCGCCGGCATCGCGCTGGCGTTCACCGCAGGTGCGTCGTTCGCCGCGACCACCGCCGAAAACTGGGAGAACTCCTGCGCCTCGTGCCACGGTGTCGACGGCAAGGCCCAGACGAAGCAGGGCAAGAAGCTCAAGGTCCGCGACTACACCGACCCCAAGGTGCAGGCCGCGATGAAGGACGATGCCATGCTCACCGCCATCCTCGACGGCGTGAAGGAGAACGGCAAGGAGCGCATGAAGGGCTACAAGGGCGAGCTCTCCGAGCAGGAGTGCAAGGACCTGGTGGCGTTCATCCGCCAGCTGAAGCCCTGAAGGAATTTGGCCGCGGTGGCGCGCCTCCCGGCGCGGCGCCGCGGTCGAAGCGACTCTTAGTTACCCTTGGTTCATAGGTCAGTGACGCCGGCGCGGATCGCGAGGTCCGCGCCGGTTGTCGTTGGGCGGCTGCGCGGTCGCGGTGCGGCGGACGGCGCTGACACATTCAATTCCCAATCTGCGCCCAGCCGCGCGCAACCTCTGCGCAGCGACGCGCGGCGCGAAGGCGCACACTGGCGGGCGAGGACAAATGCATGAATGAGGGCGATGCAGGTTTTCGTCCGGCGCGGCGCGCGCTGGCGTGGATGGTGGCGCTGGCGGGCGCGTTGAGCGCGTTCGGCCAGGCGGCCCCGGCGGCCAAGCCGCCGCCGGCGGTGAAGAACTCGGAGTGCCTCGAGTGCCACGAGGCGGAGTTCAAGTCGCGCAAGGCCGGCCAGCCGAAGGAGTGGGTCGGCGTCCGCCCCGAGGAGTTCGCAAAGTCGATCCACGGCCAGCTGGCCTGCGTCGAGTGCCACTCCACGATCAAGGAGGCCGAGCACGAGCCGCGCGTGCCCAAGGTCGACTGCCGGAGCTGCCACGACAAGGTCGCGCCGACGCACGCCTTCCACGTGCGGCTCGGCCAGCCGAATCCGCCGCTCGACCAGGATACCTCCTGCGTCGGCTGCCACGGCACGCACGAGAGCGTCGCGGTCAAGGATCCCGCCTTCGCCTACGCGCCGGACAAGCAGGCGAAATCCTGCGGCGCCTGCCATGAAGCGGCGACGAAGGACTATCTCGCCTCCGCGCACGCCTATCGGGGCAAGCGCAGCGATCGTCCGGTGCCGGAATGCCTCGCCTGCCACCGCGAGCCGATCTCCCTCGAGAAGGGCCGGCCCGATGGCGTCGCGCTCAAGCTCGCCCAAACGAAGCTTTGCGAGTCATGCCACGTCGAGAAGCCCGAGATCGCGGCCAAGCCGGCCATGGGAGCCAAGTTCGTCTCGTCCTTCGAGCAGTCCGTCCACGGCGCGGCGCTGCATGCCGGCAAGCGCGAGGCCGCGAGCTGCGTCGATTGCCACGGCGCGCACCAGATGGCCCGCGCCGCCGTCGCCGGCGCCAATGTCAATCGCGCCCAGGTTTCCGACACCTGCGCCAAGTGCCACGAGAAGCAGACCCGGGAATACAAGAGCAGCGCCCACGCGATCGCGCTCGCGAAGGGCAACGTCGACTCCGCCACCTGCACGAGCTGCCACGGCGAGCACGACATCAAGCTGCACACCGATCCGAATTCGCCGGTCAACAAGTCCAACCTCGCGCAGAAGGTCTGCGCCGACTGCCACTCCTCGGTTCGCCTGACGAAGAAATACGGCCTCTCGAACGACGCCTTCCGCACCTTCTCCGACAGCTACCACGGCCTCGCCGTCCGCGGCGGCGCCGTCGAGGTGGTGAACTGCGCCAGCTGCCACGGCGCCCACGCCATCAAGTCGCAGAACGACCCGACCTCCTCGATCCACCGCGACAACCTCGCCCGCACCTGCGGCGAGTGCCACCCCGGGGCGAACACCCGTTTCGCCCTCGGCCGCGTCCACGCCAACGAGCAGGACAAGGCGCAGGCGCCGGTGCTCTACTGGATCGCGAACATCTACGTGATCCTCATCGTCGTCGTCATCGGCGGCATGACGATCCACAACGGCCTGGATTTCTACCGGAAGACCCGCCGCAAACTCGAGATGCAGAAGGGCACGATCGAGGAGCCGCACGTTGCCCACCGCCTCTACCTGCGCATGACGACCAACGAGCGCATCCAGCACGCCGTGCTGGGGATCAGCTTCACCGGCCTGGTCGTCACCGGCTTCATGCTGCGCTACCCGGAAGCGTGGTGGGTCGTCGGCATCCGCAACCTCAGCGGCAAGGCCTTCGAGCTGCGCAGCCTCGGCCACCGCATGTCCGGTCTCGTGATCCTCGCGGTCTCGCTCTGGCACATCCTCTACCTCGCCCTCACGCCGCACGGCCGGCAGCTGTTCCGCGACATCCTGCCGCGCTGGCGGGACGTCACCGATCCGTGGAAGGTGCTGAAGTTCAATCTCGGCCTCGCGAAGGAGAAACCGCAGTTCCCGCGCTTCTGCTACATCGAGAAGGCGGAATACTGGGCCATGGTCTGGGGCATGATCGTGATGACCCTCACCGGCTTCATCCTGTGGTTCGACAACACCTCCATGGGCCTGATGGGCAAGCTGGGCTTCGACATCTCCCGCAGCATTCACTTCTACGAGGCGGTGCTGGCGACGCTCGCGATCATCGTGTGGCACTTCTACTTCGTGATCTTCAACCCGGATGTCTACCCAATGAACCTCGCCTGGCTGACCGGCCGCATGTCCGAGCGCGAAATGATGGACGAGCACCCGCTGCAGCTCGAGGAGATGAAGGCCGCCGAGCAGAAGGCCGCGCTGCCGCCCGCGCCGCCCGACAAGCCTGGCGGTCCCGACGTGCCGCCGACCCCGCCGCCGCACTGAGGATTGCTCTCTCTCGAGCGGGCCGCACTCCGGTGCGGCCCGCTTTGCTTTGACACGGCTTGAGCAACGGATGCGCGCCGGCGGCACGGTTTAAGTTCCGCTGATGACGGCCGGCAGAAGCGCCACCGTTTCGCGCCGCTTATCGATTCCCCAATTTACGCCCCGGCGAGGCCAACCTGTGCGCAGCTGAATAACCGCCGGCGGCGCATACTGCGCCCGCGCCATGAAAACGCCCCTTCGCTTCCTTGGTAGGTCCCTCGCGGTGACGACATTTGCGCTTTCGCTCTCGCTGATCGTCCGCGCCGCGGACAAGCTGACGGCATCCGCCACGGCGCCCGAGACGGCGAAGACGGCCGCGGCCGAGGAGCCGGCGAAGCCCGCGCTCGTCCCGAACAGCGAGTGCCTGGATTGCCACGAGGCCGAGTTCAAGGCGCGCAAGAAGGGCCAGCCGAAGGAGTGGGTGGGCGTGAAGCCCGAGGTCTTCGCCAAGTCCGTCCACGGCAAACTCAACTGCGTCGACTGCCACGCCGACATCAAGGAGGCACCGCACGATTCCAAGGTCGCGCCCGCGCAATGCGCCTCGTGCCACGAGAAGGCCACGACGCAGTTCGCCACCAGCATCCACGGCATGAGCCACCAGATGGGCGCGTCCGACGCCGCCTCGTGCACCAGCTGCCACGGCACGCACGACATCGTGCCGGTGAAGCAGATCGATTCGCCGGTCTTCAAGCTCAACCTCACCAAGACCTGCGGCAAGTGCCACGACGACCCGAAGCTGGCCAAGGAATACCGCATGGGCCAGAGGGACGCCGCGCTGCACTACAGCGACAGCATCCACGGCCAGGCCCTGATGCTGAAGGGCCTGATCGTCGCCCCGTCGTGCAATGACTGCCACGGCGTCCACGACATCAAGCGCTCGATCGACAAGGATTCGCACACCAGCCACGCCAACATCGCCAAGTCCTGCGGCACCTGCCACGTCGGCATCGAGGACACCTACAATGCCAGCGTGCACGGCCAGCTCCTCGCCAAGGGCGACAAGAAGGGGCCGGTCTGCACCGATTGCCACAGCGCGCACGACATCGAGAAGCCGAAGACCGCGCACTTCAAGGAGCTCAGCGACCAGAGCTGCGGCAAGTGCCACGAGGACCGCCTCGAGCACTACCGCGACACCTACCACGGCAAGGCCATGGCGCTCGGCCGCCCGAACGTCGCCTCCGACGTCGCCGCCTGCTACGACTGCCACGGCCACCACGACGTGTTCCCCGTGAGCGACGCGCGCTCGCGCCTCTCGAAGGAGAAGATCCTCACCACCTGCCAGCAGTGCCACAAGGGCGCGACGGAGAAGTTCACGCAGTTCCAGGCGCACGCGAACCCGATGGACGGGAAGAACTATCCCATCCTCAACAAGGTGTTCCTCTTCATGACGTGCCTGCTCGTCGGCACCTTCGCCTTCTTCGGCCTGCACACCGTCCTCTGGCTGGTCCGCTCGGTGTATCTCTACCTCACCGACTCGAAGACCTTCCGCGAGGCCGTGATCAAGCAGCACACCGACGACGTGCTCTACACGCGCTTCACGCCGTTCGAGCGCTTCCTGCACATGCTCGTCGTCACCAGCTTCCTGCTACTCGTGATCACCGGCATGCCGCTCAAGTTCTACTACACCGAGTGGGCGAAGGTGATCTTCAACCTCATCGGCGGCGCCGAGGTCGCACGCACGCTGCACCACTTCGGCGCGATCATGACCTTCGGCTACTTCGCGTTGCACCTCACGGAGCTCGCGCACTCGCTGTGGTCGAACCGCAAGGCGATCCGCAATCCGGAGACGGGCAAGATCGAGTTCCTGCGCATCTTCCGCGCGCTGTTCGGCCCCGACTCGATGGCGCCGTCGATCCAGGACTGGCACGATTTCGTGGCGCATAACAAGTGGTTCTTCGGCAAGGGCCCGCGTCCGCAGTTCGACCGCTGGACCTACTGGGAGCGCTTCGACTACCTCGCGGTGTTCTGGGGCGTCGCCATGATCGGCGTCTCCGGCCTCATCCTCTGGTTCCCGAAGTTCTTCACCCACTTCCTGCCCGGCTGGATGATCAACATCGCCCACGTCATCCACTCCGACGAGGCGCTGCTCGCCGCCGGCTTCATCTTCACCTTCCACTTCTTCAACACGCATTTCCGCATCGAGAAGTTCCCGATGGACACCGTGATCTTCTCGGGCCGCATCTCGCAGACCGAGATGCTGCACGAGCGGAAGCGCTGGTATGACCGTCTCGTCGCGAGCGGCAAGCTCGAGGACTACAAGGTCAAGGACGAGTGGCAGGGCCGCAAGAAGGTCGCGACCGCCGCCGGCTTCCTCTTCTTCGGCACCGGCCTCGTGCTGCTCGTGCTCATCGTCTACGCCATGGTTTCGCGGTTGCTCCACTGATCGCGAACTCGATCCGCCCACGCCATGTTCGCCACCGGCCTCGTCGACTCCGCCCTCATCCGCCTCTTCCGCTTCCGCACCCGCGGTTTCCTGAAAATGCAGGAAACCGACGGGCGCGTGCCGCCGGTGCCGCAGGAGGGCGGCTGCTACCTCTACGTGCACGTGCCGTTCTGCGAGGTGCTGTGCCCGTTCTGCTCGTTCCATCGCGTGCAGCACTGCCACGACCTCGCGCTGCGCTACTTCGCCGCGCTGCGCAGCGAGATCCGCCGCTACCACGCCGCGGGCTTCAAGTTCTCCGGCGTTTACTTCGGCGGCGGCACGCCCACCACCGAACCCGACGAGCTCCTCGCCACCATCGCGCTGGTGAAGGAGCTCTTCGGCGTGAAGGAGGTTTCCGTCGAAACCAATCCGAAGGATCTGCAGGAACCGCTGCTCTCGAAACTCCGTGCCGGCGGCGTCACGCGCCTCTCGGTCGGCGTGCAGAGCTTCGACGACCAGCTGCTGCAGGAGATGGACCGCTACGCGAAATACGGCAACGGCGCCGAGACCGCCGAGCGCATCCGCAACGCCGCCGCGATGTTTCCGACGTTCAACGTCGACCTGATCTTCAACCAGCCGCACCAGAGCGTCGCCTCGCTCGAGCGCGACCTGGACATCTTCCTCTCGCTCGGCGCCAACCAGGTCTCGTGCTACCCGCTGATGACGTCGCCCACGACGCTGCGCCGCATGCAGGGCGCGATGGGCCAGCCGGATCGCCGCCGCCTGCGGAAGCTTTTCCACACCATCCTCGGCAAGCTGCGCCCCGCGGGCTTCGCGCCGTCGTCGGCGTGGTGCTTCACGCGGCAGGGGCAGGGGACGGACGAGTATATCGTCGCCTCGGAAAACTACGTCGGCGTGGGCAGCGGCGCCTTCAGCTACCTCGACGGCACGCTCTACGCCACGACCTTCTCGCTCAACGCCTACGAGCAGCGCGTCCGCGACGGCCTGACCGGCATCGTCACGCGCCACCAGCTCAGCACGGGCGACGCGCTGCGCTACACGCTCCTCACGCGCATGTTCGGCCTCGGCCTCGATCGCGAATGGGCGCGCCAGCGGCACGGCCGGAAGTTCTTCTGGCGGCTCTGGGGCGAGCTGCGGACGCTCGAAATCCTCGGCGCGGCCAATCGCACCCAGCGCGGCTGGGAGCTGACGCCCGACGGCATGTATTGGCTGATGCTGATGATGTCGGAGTTCTTCGAGTCGGTGAACAGCTACCGCGACGCCATGCGCGCGCACGTGCGCACCGAGCTCGAGTCGCACGGCAAGGCGGTGCTGCAGCCGCAGCGCGAACGCGCGCTCGCGTGCGGCTGATCCGCGGCGGCGCCGTTTCGTCGATGCGCGCTTGAGTCTGGCGGGCCGGCGGTTTGAGTGGGGCGCACGGGCCACCCAACCTTCCGCACCACTCCGATGAAAATCCCCGCTGCCCTGAAGCTCCTGGCGCTGGCTTGCGCCGTCACCCCGGCCTGCCGGCCGCCGAACTGAATAGCGCCGACGTGACCATCGTTTCGGCGCTCGCCGCCGACGAAGCGTTCGGACGGACGCTGACGGTGTCCATCAGCGACATCGCCAACGGCTCGCTCGGCCAGCGGATCGCCGAGAAGGTCCGCCGCGAGGCGGCGAAGGCCGGCTGCGCCCGGGTCTGCATCGTGCAGGTCGAGCGCGACGCCCAGCCGGCGCACGCGGGCGGTGGCGGCGGCTCGACTTCCGGCGTGGTCACGATGCCCGACGGCAGCTCGTTCGCGATGCCGTCGGCCGGTCCCGGTTTCAAGCTGCACCGCGTCTCCGGCGAGCTTGTCGTCCGCGAGGTGATCAAGAAAGCGGCCGCCCGCTGAGGCGGTTTCGAATCTCGAAAACAAACAGGGCGGGACCACTCGGTCCCGCCCGTTTTGCGAATGGAAGCGGGTGGGAGGACCCGCCCCAAATCAAAAGGGAACGCTCAGGGCGTGGAGGCCTCCGCGGCGAAGCTCTTCCACTTTTCCAGCGGGATGGCGGCGAGCGCGATAATGAGGAGCTGCGAGATCACGAAGCCGATCAGCCAGTAGAACGCGGCCTCCATGAAGCCGTAGCTGTGCAGGCCGACGCCGAGCATGTTCGTGCCGAACCAGCTCCAGCTCGTGACGATGTTGCCGAAGACGGCCATGGCCATCATGCCGCGCGCCTTGACCATGCCGCCCCAGCGGGCGTGGAGGATGATGGCGTTCCAGATCACGATGATGAGCGCGCCGTTTTCCTTCGGGTCCCAGCCCCAGAAGCGGCCCCAGGACTGGTCGGCCCAGATGCCGCCGAGCACGGTGCCGATGAGGCTGAACAGCGTGGCGAAGCACACGATGCCGTAGACCATGCGGTAGAGCGCGTCGGCCGTGCCCTGGTCAAGCGACTTGGTGAACACGCCGCGGAAGATGTAGATGATGGCGAGGAAGCCCGCGAGGTAGGTGGCGGAGTAGCCGACCGTCACGGTGACGACGTGCGTCGCGAGCCAGAAGTTCGAGTCGAGCACCGCGCGCATCATCTCGAGCGTGTCGCCGCTGAGCGAGAGGTGGTGGGCGATGAGCAGGGTGGCGAAGCCCACGAGCCCGCCCGCGACGCTGCCGACGGCGTTCTTGAAGACCTTTTCGAGAATCAGGCAGAGCAACACGGTGGCCCAGCCGATGAAGAGCGCGGACGAGTAGAGGTTCGTCACCGGCGGGCGCGACTCGAGCCACATGCGGGTGAGGATGCCGGCGGTGGTGGCGACGAAGGCCAGCGCGAGCAGCCAGAAGGCCGAGCGCTGCAGCGTGTCCGGCCACTTGAGCCAGGAGAACACGGCGATGAGGAACGTGAGCACGTAGAGCGTCATGCTGCTGTAGAACGGCGCCGCGGCGTTGAAGCGCGACTCGACGTCGCTCTTGCGCATGGCCTCGGGATAGCGCTTGGCCAGCTCGTCGTGCAGGGTGGCGACGATCGCGTTGAACTGCTTCACGTCGCCCTTGCGCCAGGCGTGGCCGAGCGCGGCGTAGCCGAGGACGGTGGGGTTCACGCGGCCGGTGCCGAAGGACTCGATCAGCGCGCTGCCGGCGGTGCGCCAGTTGTGGGCGTTGGTGTCGCCGTTCTCGGGCGGGACGATGCGGAGATTGCCGACGGACTCGATGTAGGAGAAGCGGTCGGCCATCTGGCGCATGGCGTTGACCGCGTCCTCGCTGTGCGGCTGGTTGGCCTGCTTGGCGCGGACGGCGGCGATGCCGGCGGGGAGGGCTCTGTCGAACTGGACGAGCTCGGAGAGGAAGTCGGGCGAGTCGGGCACCTGCACGCTGGCCTTCAGCTGCATGTAGAGGATCACGCGCTGCTGGACGGCCATGATCTGCTTCTGGAAGGGCGTGCGCAGCGGCTCCTCGACACTGTCGACCATGCGGGCCTGGCGCTCGAGCTCGGGGAGCTGGGCGCGGATCTGCTCGTAGGAGAAGCGCTTCTTGCCGTCGCCGTCCTCGACGTTGAGCTTCAGGAGATCGACGACCTCGTGGTTCTCGATCAGGAAGATCTTGTAGGTGTCGGCCTTGGCGGGATGGAAGAGGACGTCGGCGAGCCAGGCGTCGGGCGTGATGGATTTCCCGTCGGGCGTGGCGATGTATTGGCTGCCGCGGATGGACAGGATCGAGGTGCGGGCGACGGTGTCGAGCGGCTTGATGCGGCCGCCGACGAGCACGGGCACGCGGCCGAAGTCGGTCAGGTTGTAGCCGGCCTGGTCCCGGGGCTCGCGCAGCGTGCTGGCGAGGTAGAGCGCGCCGAGGAGGAGGACGATGAGCGGGAGGAAGCGTTTCATGGCGTGGAGGCGTGGTTAGGCGTTCGCGGCGGCGCGGGCGGCGGCGGAGCGCTTGCGGATGAAGCCGGCGAGCGTGATCCCGAACTGGATGCAGAGGCCGAGGCCCATCATCACGCAGGCGATGTAGGGGAGGAGCCAGCTGGGGTTGCGGACGACCTGGAGCACCGTGGTGGTGTCGTTGTTGTCGAAGCCGGCCTGATAGAACGTGTAGCCGCCGTGGCGGAGCGGGTTGTTCATGAAGATGAGGACCTCGCGGTCCTCCTTGCCGTCATCGCTCTTCACCCGGACGCGGCTGGAGAAATTCTTCGGGATCTCGGTGCCCGGATACTTGTCGTGGCTGAACTTGAGCAGCGTGAGCGAGAAGGGCTTGTAGGTGCGCGTCTGGCGGAAGGCGATCTCCCAGGTCTTGCCGGCATAGGTGAAGGTCTGCGCCTGCTGCAGCATCTGCGAGGCGAGCCAGATGCCCTGGCTGCCCTCGGGGGCGACGATCTCGACGTAGGCGCTGGGGATGTTCCGCTCGTTCGGCTTGTAGGTCATCTTCTCGGGCACGATGACGACGCTGGTGCCGAAGCCCTGCGTCGCGACCGGGCGGATGCCGGCGAAGGGGCCGATGCGCTGGAGGTTGGAGTTCGGGTAATACTCCTTCACGTCGACGCGGAAGGGCAGGTCCTTGTGCTGGATCGATTTCTTCTCCGCGACGGCGGCCTCGGGGATCGCCACGACCAGGTCGGTCTTCGGGTCGCTGTGGTCGATGAGGACGAGTTCGTTGTCGGAGAAGCTCTCCGAGTAGTGCTTGGTCTCGCCGGTATCGAGGCGCAGGAAGCTCTCCTTGGACATGAGGCCGGTGAACAGTTCGCCGAGGAGCAGGAGGATGAGGCCGGCGTGGGCGAGCTGGATGCCGGACTTCCGCCAGGTCAGGGAAAAGCGGTAGAGGTGCGCGGCGACGAGATTGATGAGCAGCAGGCCGCCGATGAAGTAGCCGCCGGGGAAGACCGGGATCGAGACGTTCGAGTCCGGGATCTGCCAGAGGACGGCGAAGCTGCGGAAGTATTTCGCCTGCACGGCCCAGATGCCGAGGTTGACCTGATCCAGCGTCGCGACGAACACGAGGATCATCGAGAGGATCAGCAGCCAGACGGTGAGCTGCAGCGAGCAGAAGAAATCGCGGAACGAGCGGAGCGTGGCGTTCATGTTCAGCGGACCTTGATGGTGGTGAGGAAGGTGCGGAAGGCCTCGCGCTGGCTGGCGACGAGGGCGTCGGGCCCGGTGAGCTTGAAGAACCAGGTCTCCTTCTCGTGCGGGACGATGGCGCCGAGCAGGCGCATCGGCGGGTTGCCCGAGGTGCCGACCAGCTCGACGATCTCCATGTGCAGGCCGTTGGCCTCGAAATGCTCGATGGACTTCTCGACCTCGGCGTCGCTGATCGGCGCGAGGCCAACCTGGCCGCGCCAGCGGTTGACGTTGGCGTGCAGGCCGCCGGTGTCGCCGGGGAAGGCCGTGATCGACAGGTCGCCGACTGCGCCGCCTTCACCGGGGACGGTGTAGCTGCCCTTGCGGATCGAGCCGGGCGCGCGCTCCTGCCAGCTGGCCGGCGCGGTCCAGGCGAGGGCGTTGTTCTTGCTCACGGCGCCGTCGGGTAGGCCGGCCGCGGCCATGTTGCCCATGGCGCCGCCGGCCGGGGCGCCGCCGATCGGCGGGTGGCCGTCGGGCAGCTGGCCCTGGGCGGCCGCGTCGGCCATCGCCTTCTTCGGGCGTTCGACCGGGGCGGCGGAATCGCGCGGGGCGCGGTAGGAAACGACTTCCTTGTCGCGGCAACCGGCGAGAAGGAGTGCGGCAGCAACCAGCGTTTGCGTGGAGAAACGGCGGAATGACATCGTGGAGGAGCAACACCGTAAACGGCGGCGGGCGCAACACCAAGCCCGCTTGAACGGAGACGCGGCTTAGTAATTGGCAAAATCTGCACAAAGCAGAATTTTACTGCGCGCCGGAGCGGGGAATGGGTAGAGAATTCCCATGCGAATCACCCCCGTGGGCGACAGCGCCCTGCGCATCGAGCTGGGAGAGAAGATCGATGAAGCCACGCAGGCGCGTGTGCAGGCGGCGTGTGCGGCGCTCGACGCAGCGCTGGTCCCGGGGATCACGGAGCTGGTGCCGGCCTACACGACTGTGACCGCGCACTACGACGCCCGCGTCGCGACCGAGGCGGGCGCGCCGGCGGATGATGTCGTCGGCTGGCTCGCGACCCGCGCCGAACTCGCGCTCGCCAAGCTGCCGGCCAAGCCGGCGCGCAAGGGCCGCACGGTCGAGATCCCGGTCTGTTACGGCGGCGAGTTCGGCCCCGATCTCGCGCGCGTCGCCGCGCAGGCGAAGCTTTCGCCGGAGGAGGTCGTTCGCCGCCATGCCGCGGGGAGCTACGTGGTGCATCTCGTGGGCTTTTCGCCCGGTTTCCCGTATCTCGGCGGCCTCGCGCCGGAGCTGGCGACGCCGCGGCTGACGCAGCCGCGCGCGCAGGTGCCGGCGGGCTCGGTCGGCATCGCCGGCGCGCAGACCGGCGTCTACCCGCTGGCGACGCCGGGCGGCTGGAACCTGATCGGCCGCACGCCGCTGCGCCTTTTCCGCCCCGAGGACGATCCGCCCGTGCTGCTGCAGGCGGGCGACCGGGTGAAGTTCCGCGCCATCGCCGCGGGTGAATTTGCCCGGGAGGCGGCGCGATGATCACCGTGGTCAAACCCGGCCTGCTCACGACGGTGCAGGACCTCGGCCGCTTCGGCTACCAGCGGTTCGGCGTCGTCGTCGGCGGGGCACTGGACCGCTTCGCGGCGCGCGTGGCGAACGCGATCGCCGGCAACGACGAGGACGCCGCGCTGCTCGAGCTGGCGCAGCTCGGGCCGGAGCTGCGCTGCGAGTGCGACACGCTGGTCGCGTGGTGCGGCGCGGAGTTCGAGGCGCGACTCGGCGGCGAGCCGTTGCCGTCGGACCGGGCGGTGCGAGTCCGCGCGGGCGAAACGATCTCCTTTGGTGCGGCCAAATCGGGCCTGCGCGCGTGGCTGGCGGTCGCCGGCGGCATCGACGTGCCGGAGGTGCTCGGCTCGCGCACGACGTATCGGCGCGGCGGCTTCGGCGGCTTCGAGGGCCGGCCGCTGCGCGCGGGCGACCAGCTGCGCCTCGGCGAGGCGTCGGAGTGGGCCCGGAGCGTCCAGGCCAAGGGGCCGCGGGTTTCGGCCTGGAGCGTGCGCCCGCTCACGCTGGGAAAACCGGCCGCGGCCGGCGTCGTGCGCGCGGTGCGCGGGCCGGAGTGGGACTGGTTCGAACCGGAGGCGCAGCAGCGGTTCTTCGCGACCGAGTGGCGGGCGACGAAGGACGCCGACCGCATGGGCGTGCGGCTGGCCGGCCCGGTCCTGCCGCAGCGGACCGTGCGCGAGATGATCTCCGAGGGCGTGGCGGACGGCGTCGTCCAGGTGCCGGCGGGCGGCGCGCCGATCGTGCTGCTGGCGAGCCGGCAGACCGTGGGCGGTTATCCGCGCCTGGCGGTGGCGGCGACGGTGGACTTGGGCCGTCTGGCCCAGCTGGCGCCGGGGCGATCGGTTCGTTTCCAGGAAATCACGGTGGCGGAGGCGCAGGGCCTTTACTTGGCGCGGGAACGCGACCTGAATCGCGTCCGCACCGGCCTGGCCCGGCTCGCGCTTTGAACCCCGCATGCGCATCGACCTGAACTGCGACCTCGGCGAAGGAGCCGGCCACGACGCCGAGCTGATGCCGCTGGTCACGTCCGCCAACATCGCGTGCGGGGCGCACGCTGGCGACGAGGCGACGATGCGCGCGACGGTCGAGCTGGCGCAACGGCACGGCGTCGCGATCGGCGCGCATCCGGGTTTCGCCGACCGCGCGCATTTCGGCCGGCGCGAGCTGCCGGTGACGCCTGAGGAGGTTTTTCAGCTCGTGCGGGCGCAGACCTTCGCGCTCCGACGGGTCGCCGCCGCGGCCGGCGCGAGCGTCGGACACGTGAAGCTCCACGGCGCGCTCTACAACCTGGCGGCGCGCGATCCGACCCTCGCGGAAGCGGCCGCCTACGCGGTGCGGGACGCGGGACCGGAGCTGGTCTGGTTCGGGCTGGCGGGGAGCGCGTCGCTGGCGGCGGTGCGCGCGGCCGGGTTGCGGGTGGCGAGCGAGGTGTTCGCCGACCGGACCTACCAGGCCGACGGCTCGCTCACGCCGCGGTCGCGGCCCGACGCGTTGATCGCGGACGCGGACGTCGCGGTCGCGCAGGTGCTGGGGATGATCCGCGAGCGGAAAGTGCGCGCGACGAGCGGTGCGGACGTGACGATCGCGGCGGACACGGTTTGCCTGCACGGCGACGGCGCGCACGCGGTGGGGTTCGCGCGACGGCTGCGCGCCGAGCTGGCGGCGGCGGGCGTGGCGGTGAAAGCGTTTTCGGCATGATCAAGCTCATCGGCATCCTCGTCGTCGCGGCCGGGTTCGCGCTGCGCTTCAACACGCTGCTCGTCGTCATGGCGGCGGGCATCGTCACCGGCCTCGCGGCGGGCATGTCGTTGCACCAGATCATGGAGCAGTTCGGGAAGTTCTTCGTGGAAAACCGCTACATGACCCTGCCGGTGGTGCTGATCGTGCCGGTGGTCGGGCTGCTCGAGCGCTACGGCCTGCAGGAGCGGGCGGAGACGCTGATCCGGCGGGCGAAGGCGGCGACGGCGGGTCGGGTGATCCTGCTCTACACGGCGGTGCGGCAGGTCTCGATCGCCCTCGGCGTGAACATCGGCGGGCACGCGCAGATGGTGCGGCCGCTGGTGGCGCCGATGAGCGAGGGGCGGCGCACGTGCAGCACGGCGAGTTGCCGGAGAAGACCAAGGAGGCGATCCGCGCGCACGCTTCGGCGGGCGAGAACATCGGCAATTTCTTCGGCGAGGACATCTTCATCGCGGTCGGCGCGATCCTGCTGATGAAGGGATTCTTCGACGGGCTGAAGATCGAGGTCAGCGTGTGGGCGATGGCGCTGTGGGGCCTTCCGACGGCGCTGGTGGCGTTCGCCGCGATGGCGTGGCGGACGCGCGTGCTCGACCGGCGGATCGCGCGCGAGGCGGCGGAGTCGCGCGACGCGGCGAAGGCCGGGGAGAAGGAGGCGGGCCGATGAGCAGCGTGTTCTCCGTCGAGCTGTTCTACGTGATTTCCGGCGTCGTGTTCGCGGCGGTCGGCTGGCGGGCGCTGCGCAATCCGCGGCAGCCGCGCCGCTGGGGCTCGGTGATTTTCTGGACGCTGCTGGCGGTCGTCTATCTCTTCGGCCAATCGCTGCCGCCGGCGGCGGTCGGCTACGGCGTGCTGGCGATGGCCGTGCTGGCGGCCTTGCGGCAGGTGGAGAAGCCGGAGAGCGAGGGCGCCTCGCGCGAGGAACGGGCCGCGGCGGCGGAGCGGCTCGGCAACCGGCTGTTTGTCCCGACGCTGCTGATCCCGGTGACGGCGGTCGTCGGCGCGCTGGTGCTGGCGCGGATCCATTTCGGCGCGGTGTGGCTGCTGGACAAGAAGCAGGCGACGCTCGCGGCGCTCGGCGTCGGCGGGCTGATCGCGCTCGGCACGGCCCTGCGTCTCACCGGGGCGAAGCCGGCGGTGCCGCTGGGCGAGGGCAGCCGGCTGCTGCAGGCGATCGGCTGGGCGCTGGTGCTGCCGCAGATGCTGGCCGCGCTCGGGGGCATTTTCGCGCAGGCGGGCGTCGGGCAGGTGGTGTCCGAGCTCGTGGCGGGCGCGCTGCCGACGCAGTATCCGTTCGTGGCGGTGGCGGCGTATTGCGTGGGGATGGCGCTGTTCACGATGTGCATGGGCAACGCGTTCGCGGCGTTCCCGGTCATCACGCTCGGCCTCGGCCTGCCGCTGATCGTGCAGCAGCACCACGGCAACGTGGCCATCATGGCCGGCATCGGGATGCTGTCCGGCTACTGCGGGACGCTGATGACGCCGATGGCGGCGAACTTCAACATCGTGCCCGCCATGCTGCTCGAGCTGCGCGACAAGAACGCCGTGATCAAGGCCCAGGTGCCGCTGGCGCTCACGATCCTCGCGGCGAATGTTGTCATCATGTATCTGACCGTCTATCGCTTCTGACGCCCCCGCCTCCACCCCGATGAGAAACATCCTCCTGACCGGTTTCGAGCCCTTCGACGGACAAGCCCTCAACCCCTCGGAGGAGATCGCGCGCGAGATCAACGACGCGAAGATCGCGCGCCACCGCGTCGTCGGGGCGCTGCTGCCCTGCGTGTTCGGCACCGCGATCAAGGAGCTGAAGCACCTGATCAAGCTGCACGACCCCGATCTCGTCATCTGCCTCGGCCAGGCCGGCGGCCGCGCCGAGATCACGCCCGAGCGCGTGGCGATCAACATCGACGACGCGCGCATCCCCGACAACGCGGGGCAACAGCCGGTGGACAAGCCGATCGTGAAGGACGGCCCGGTGGCGTATTTCAGCACGCTGCCGATCAAGGCGATCGTGCAGGAGTTGCGGAAGCACGACATCCCGGCGGCGGTCTCGCAGACGGCGGGGACGTTCGTCTGCAATCACGTCTTCTACGGCCTGATGCACGAGCTCTCGACCCACCGCGCGGACGTGCGCGGCGGGTTCATCCACGTGCCCTTCGTGCCGGAGCAGACGACGGACAAGCCGAGCCTGCCGTTCGAGAAAATGACCGAGGCCGTGCGCCTCGCCATCGCGACCTGCGTCGACTACCGCCGCGACATCAAGAGCGCGGGCGGGCAGGTGAGCTGACCGCGGAGGACGGAGGACCGAAGGCGGAGGACCGCGGTCCAGGTGCGCGCCGGCGATCAGGCGCTCGCGGACGGCGCGGCGAACTCCATCGCGACGATGCAGACGTCGTCGGCCAGCGCGCCGGTGCCGCCGGTGAAATCGCGGACGGTGCGCAGCAGTTGCGTGCAGGTGCCGCTGAACTTGGCCGACGCGCACTGGCCGAGCAGGAAGCAGAGACGGTCCTCGCCGAAGCAGGCTCCGCTGGGATTGGTGGCCTCGATCAGGCCGTCGGTGAAGGCGAAGAGGCGGTCGCCCGGGCCGAAGGCGGTGCGGCCCGAGGTGTAGGCGAAGCGGGCGAGGAGGCCGGCGGCCGGCTCGGGATCGGGCAGGGCGAGGCGTTCGATTTCGCTGCCGTGGCGGATCAGGATCGGCGGCGGATGGCCGGCGTTGGCGTAGTGCAGCGTGCGCGTCTCGAGGTCGACGAGAGCGAAGAACGCGGAGGCGAACATCGGTTGGCCCGACTGCTCGGCGATGGGGCAGAGCGCCTCGTTGAGCTCGTTCATCACCAGGGCGGGGTCGGCGGCGCGCGGCCCCATTTCCTGGAACACGCCGCGGATCATCGCGGTGAGCAGGCCGGCGCGCACGCCGTGGCCCATGACGTCGCAGATGAGCAGGCCGCAGCGCGTGTCGGAGAGCTGGAGCAGGTCGAAGAAGTCGCCGCCGAGCGTGGTGGCGGGCACGTAGCAGTGGGTGAAGCGCAGCGCGCTGGCCTCCGGCGCGGCGCCGCGGGGGAAGACGGGGTAGGGGCGGGAGAGGAGGATTTCCTGGAGCTGGCGCGCCATGAGGACGTCGGCCTCCATCTCCTCGGTGCGGCGGGCCAGCTCCTGCTCGGCCAGCTTGCGCTGGGTGATGTCGTGGCTGATGCCGACGAGGCCGGCGACCTCGCCGCGAAGGTCGCGGAGCGGCACCTTGGTGGTGAGGGACCAGCGCGTGGTGCCGTCGTCGAGGACGGCGGACTTCTCGTCGTTGAGGATGGGCTCGCCGGTGGCCATGACCGCGCGGTCGTCGGCCATGGCGGTTTCCGCGCGCTCGCCGGGCTTGAGCTCGCGCAGGGTGTGGCCGAGGACCTGTTCCTGCGCCGTGGCACCGAGGCCGGCGAGGTGGGCGCGGTTGTTGAGGAGGTAGCGCGACTCGAGGTCCTTGACGTAGATGCGGCTCGGGAGGTGGTCGATGATCGTGCGGAGGAGATTGCGTTCCTCGGTGAGCTTTTCCTCGGCCAGCTTCGTCTCGGTGATGTCGCGGGTCATGCCGAAGGTGCCGATGATGCGTCCGGTGCTGTCGCGCCAGGGCAGCTTGGTCGTCGAGACCCACTCGGTCTTCCCGTCGCGCAGCGTGATGTGTTCCTCCTTGCCGACGATGGCGCGGCCGGTGCGGATGATCTCGAGCTCGTCGGCGCGGGCCTGTTCGGCGTGCTCGCGCGAGAAGAAGTCGAAGTCGGACTTGCCCACGCACTGGTCGGGGGAGGCCATGCCGAGGAGGCGGGCCTGGGCGATGTTGTTGCGGACGAAGCGGCTCTCGAGGTCCTTGAAATAGATGCGGTCCGGCGTCGCGTCCATCAGCATGCGGACGATGGACGAGTCGAGGGACTCCGGCGGGGCGGGAGGCGAGGGAGGGACGCCGCTCATGGGGAAGACGACGATGGGTGACGCGGGCGCACGGCGCAACAGGGGACCGCAGCCGTGACACGGGCGTTCCCGGAAAATGCGGCGCCCCGTGCCGGCGGGCGCGGGGCGCGAGACGAGGCGGACCGCCCGCGTCGGGGGACGCGGGCGTGGCTCAGTTGTTGAAGCGGAAGAGCGCGACGTCGCCGTCCTGGAAGACGTATTCCTTGCCCTCGAGGCGGTATTTGCCGGCGTCGCGCGCGGCGGCGGTGGAGCCGAGGCGGACGAGGTCCTCGTAGCTGACGACTTCGGCTTTGATGAAGCCCTTCTCGAAATCGGTGTGGATGACGCCCGCGGCCTGCGGGGCTTTCCAGCCCTTCTTGATCGTCCAGCAGCGGACCTCCTTCTCGCCGGCGGTGAAGTAGGTCATCAGGCCGAGCAGGTCGTAGGTGCCCTTGATGAGCGCGGAGACGCCGGAGTCGTCGACGCCGAGATCCTTGAGGAAGGCTTTCGCCTCCTCGGGCGGGAGGTCGATGAGCTCGGCCTCGATCTTGGCGCTGATCGGCACGTAGGCGGCGTCGTGGTGTGTGCGGACGTAGTCGGCGACTTTCTGCACGAACTTGTTCTGCTCGGCGGTGGCGAGGTCGGACTCGGCGACGTTGCACGCGAAGAGGACGGGCTTGGCCGTGAGCAGCTGGAAGAGCTTCATCATGGCCTTCTCGTCGTCGGTCGCCTCGAGGACGTTGGCGGTCTTGCCGGCGTTGAGGTGGGGCTCGAGTTTCTGCAGCAGCGCCATCTCGGCGATGGCCTCCTTGTCGCCGGACTTGGCTTTCTTCTGGGTCTTGTCGATGCGCTTGGTGACGGCGTCGAGGTCGGCGAGGACGAGCTCGGTGGTGATCACCTCGATGTCGCGGACGGGATCGACGCCGCCCATGGTGTGGACGACGTCGCTGTCTTCGAAGCAGCGGACGACCTGCACGATGGCGTCGACTTCGCGGATGTTGGCGAGGAACTGGTTGCCGAGGCCCTCGCCCTTGGAGGCGCCGGCGACGAGGCCGGCGATGTCGACGAATTCGATCGCCGCGGGCACGACGACGTTGGTCTTGGCGATGGCTTTGAGGACGTAGGCTCGGTCGTCGGGCACGATGACGACGCCGACATTCGGGTCGATGGTGCAGAACGGATAATTGGCCGCCTCGGCCTTGCGGGAGCGGGTGAGGGCGTTGAAGAGGGTGGACTTGCCCACGTTGGGCAGACCGACGATGCCGGCTTTGAGCATAAAATTGGGTCGTTAAGGGGTCGAAATCAGCTTCACCAATGGGGGCTTGACAAGGCCAAACCGTTTCCGACTCTTTTGGACCTTTTCCAAATCAACCACCGCTGTCCGCACAGCATCTCAGCACTAACAATGGCACTCACGATCCGTCTTTCCCGCTTCGGCACCAAGAACGAGCCGCATTACCGCGTCGCCGTTTCCGAAGCCCGTTCGCGCCGCGATGGCGACGCGGTCGAATATCTCGGCAGCTACAACCCGAACGCCAAGGGCAACCCGCTGACGATCAAGCTCGACCGCTTCGACTACTGGGTCTCCAAGGGCGCCAAGCCGTCCGACACCGTGCGCTCGCTCGTGAAGCGCTCGAAGAAGGCTGCGGTCGCGAAGGCCTGAGCCTCGCGCCTAGTCTCTGCTTCCTGAGCCTCGGTGCGAACCGGGGCTTTTTCATTCCCGCGCGATGCGCATCGACGTTCTCACGCTTTTCCCCGCCATGCTCGACGGCTTCCTGTCCGAGAGCATGATCGGTCGCGCGCGCGAGGCGAAGCTGCTCGAGGTCAACGTCCGCAACACCCGCGACTGGGCGACCGACAAGCACAAGACCACCGACGATCGCCCCTTCGGCGGCGGGGCGGGCATGGTGATGAAATGCGAGCCGATCTTCGCCGCCATCGAGGAACTGCAGACGCCGGGCTGCCGCCGCATCTACCTGACGCCCGACGGCGTGCCCTTCACCTCGGCCAAGGCCGAGCAGCTCGCGAAGGAGCAACACCTTATCTTCCTCAGCGGCCACTACGAGGGCGTGGACCAGCGGATCCGCGACACGATCATCGACGAGGAGATCAGCATCGGCGATTACGTGCTCACCAACGGCACGCTCGCGGCCGCTGTCGTCATCGACGCGCTCGCGCGTTTCATCCCCGGCGTGCTCGGTGAAGAAAAGTCATTGACCAGCGAAAGTTTCACCCGCAACTTGCTCGACTTTCCCAATTACACGCGTCCCGCCGTTTACCGCGGCATGTCCGTGCCGGAAGTCCTCCTCGAGGGCCATCACGGCAAAATCGAGAAGTGGCGGCACGCGCAGCAGTTGGAAAAGACCGCCAAAGTCCGACCCGATTTACTAAAGAAACAGCAGCCATGAATCCCATCGTCAAAGAACTCTCCGCCGCCCAGGTGAAGCACGCTACGGCCCCCTTCAAGGTCGGTGACGGCGTCCGCGTCCACACCAAGGTCCGCGAAGGTGACAAGGAGCGCGTCCAGATTTTCGCCGGCGTCGTCATCGCCCACAAGGGCACCGGCATCAACGAGACGTTCACGGTCCGCCGCATCAGCTACGGCGAGGGCGTCGAGCGCGTGTTCCCGGTCAACTCGCCGAACATCGAGAAGATCGAGGTCGAGCGCGACTCCGAGCCGGGCAAGGCCCGCCTCTACTACCTCCGCGACCGCACCGGCAAGGCCGCCATGGCGGTTAAGGAAAAGCGCGTCGAAGAGACCGCGAAGTCCTGATCGCTCCTCCAGTTTCTCTCTCCGAAAGCGAGCCGTGTATGGCTCGCTTTCTTCTTTTAGCACAAAAAAGGATTTTGCACGGCGCGCGCGCGGCGTGTTCGCTCGGCGCTCACCCCTTTGCCTTTCATGAAGCTGAACACCGAAATCCTCGCTCAAGCTTGCGCGCAGGCCCGCGGCCTCGCCATCGACGCTGTCCACAAGAGCTCGTCCGGCCACCTCGGCCTGCCGCTCGGCGCCGCCGAGATCGGCGCCGTCCTCTACGGCCACGCGCTGGTGCACAACCCCGACGAACCGCGCTGGCTCAACCGCGACCGCTTCGTCCTCTCCGCCGGCCACGGTTCGATGTTCCTCTACTCGTGGCTGCATCTCAGCGGCTACGACCTCCCGCTCGACGAGGTGAAGAACTTCCGCGTCCTCCACAGCAAGACGCCCGGCCACCCCGAGTTCCACGAGACGCCCGGCGTCGAGTGCACCACCGGCCCGCTCGGCCAGGGCATCGGCAACGCCGTCGGCTTCGCCCTCTCCGGCAAGATGGCTGAGGCGCGCTTCAACACCGCCGAGCACGTCATCTTCGATCACCACGTCATCGTCCTCGCCGGCGACGGCTGCATGCAGGAAGGCGTCGCGATGGAGGCCGCCGCCTTCGCCGGCCACCAGGGCCTCGACAACCTGATCCTCATCTACGACGCCAACGACGTCACGCTCGACGCCATGGCCGACAAGACCCAGAGCGAGAACACCGCCGCGCGCTTCAAGGCCATCGGCTGGGACGTCCAGACGCTCGCCGACGGCCACGATCTCGCCGCCATCCTCAAGGCCGTCACCAAGGCCAAGAAAGCCAAGACCGGCCGCCCGCAGCTCATCATCGCGAAGACGATCATCGGCAAGGGCATCCCGGAAGTGCAGGGCACCTCGAAGGGCCACGGCGAGGGTGGGGCGAAGTTCGCCGACGCCGCCCGCAAGGGCCTCGGCCTCCCCGAGGAACATTTCTACGTCAGCGCGCCCGTCCGCGAGTATTTCGCCGCCCACAAGGCCCGCCTGAAGCGCGCCTACAACAAGTGGAAGAAGACCTACGCCGCCTGGGCCGCCGCCAATCCCGAGAAGGCCGCGCTGCTCGAGTCGCGCGACGCCCGTATCAGCGCCGCCCACCTCATCGAGAAGGTCATCCCGCACTTCCCCGCCGACGCCAAACTCGCCACCCGCGCCGCGGGCAAGGACGTGCTCCAGCCCGTCGCCGCCGCGCTGCCGCTGCTCATCTCTGGCTCGGCCGACCTCCACGGCTCGACGCTCAACTACATCGCCGCCGACAAGGACTTCGACCGCACCAACCGCGCCGGCCGCAACCTCCGTTACGGCATCCGCGAGCACGGCATGGCCGCGATCAACAACGGCGTCGCCTACGACGGCATCTTCCGCACCTCGTGCGCGACGTTCCTCGTGTTCGCCGACTACTCGCGTCCCGCGATGCGCCTCGCGGCGCTCTCGAAGCTGCCCGTCGTCTACATCTACACTCACGACTCCATCGGCGTCGGCGAGGACGGCCCGACGCACCAGCCGGTCGAAACCGTCTCCGGCCTGCGCGTCATCCCGAACCTCGATGTCATCCGCCCCGCCGATCCCGAGGAGACTGCCGGCGCCTTCGCCGCCGCGCTCGAGCGGCATGACGGCCCGACGCTGCTCGCGCTCACCCGCCAGGCCGTGCCGATGCTCAACGACATCCCCGCCAGCGAGCGCCGTGCCGGCGTGCTGAAGGGTGGCTACGTCGCCGTCCAGGAAACCGCGCCGCTCACGCACATCCTGCTCTCGTGCGGCAGCGAGCTCCAGTGGGCCATCGCCGCGGCCAAGCAGCTCGGCGCCGGCACGCGCGTCGTGTCGATGCCGTCCTTCGCGCGTTTCGACGCCCAGTCGCAGGAATACCGCGATGCCATCCTCCCGCCGTCGTGCCGCAAGCGCGTCGCGATCGAGGCGGGCGTCACCGGCCTGTGGTCGAAATACGTCGGTCTCGACGGCAAGGTCGTCGGCATCGATCGCTTCGGTCTCAGCGCTCCGGGCAACATCGCCATGAAGGAACTCGGCATCACCGCCGAAGCCGTCGTGGCGGCCGCCAAGGCGCTTTAAGCCCCGGTTTTCCAGTCGCTTCCCCCTAAGCCCGCACGCGAGTGCGGGCTTTTTTGCGGCTTCCGCCCGGCAGGCTCCCGAGTGTCATATCGGGTTTTCCCCCGGCGAGTTAGCCGTTCGGCTAGATTTCAAGAAACTCCGCTTGCGAAATTCATTAGGAAGCTAACAGTCAGCTCCCTTACTTTCGCCATGCCTCACCTGATGCTCAAGGATCTACCGCGCTACGAATGCCTCCTAGAGGCGGCGCGCGAGTTTCCCGAGCTCGATCCGTCCGCGGCCGAGGCCTACCTGCATTTGCTCCGCACCGCGGACGATGTCTTCGCCCTGTCCGAGGGGCGTCTGGCGGCGCACGGCATCTCCCAGGGGCGCTTTGGCGTGCTGATGCTGCTGTGGCGCAGCTCGGAGCCGCGCACGGGCGACGTGCCGATCACGCAGCCGCCCTGTGGTCCGCGCACGCCGGCCGAGCTGGCCGAGGCCGCCGGCGTCACTCGCGCCACCATGACGGGGCTGATCGACACGCTTGAACGCGACGGTTACGTGGTTCGTGAGCCCGATCCCTCGGATCGTCGTATGTTGCTGGTGCGCCTGACGCGGAAAGCGGAGAACTTCCTCACCACGTTCCTGCCGGTCCACTTCCGCGGTGCGAGCGAGGTGATGGGCGCTCTCAGCGCGGACGAGCGCAAGACGCTCGTCCAGCTCCTGAGCAAGATCCAACGGCAGGTCTCGACGCTGCCCCCGCACGTTCCCACGCCCAAGTCCGCCTGAATTTCCCCACGAACCTAACCACGTCCTCCCATGTTCAAGAAGTTTGCCATCGCTCTCTCCGGCTTCGTCGCCGTCGTCCTGCTGCTGGGCGCCGTCAAGGTTGCTCAGATCAAGGAAATGTCCGCGCAGGATCACTCGCACCCGCCCGCCGCCGTCGCGACCGTCGAGGCGCAGGCCGTGCAGTGGCACCCCACGCTCAGCGCGATCGGCACGCTCGCGCCGGTCGAGGGCGTCACCATCAGCGCTGATGCCGATGGCACGATCGTCCGCATCGCGGCCGACAGCGGCACGGCCGTGAAGGCCGGCGACCTGCTCGTCGAACTCGACACCTCCGTCGAGGTCGCCCAGCTCAAGGCCGCCCAGGCGCGCGCCAATCTCGCCGCCATCAACCTCACCCGCGCCAAGGAACTCTGGAGCCAGCAGGCCACCTCGAAGTCCGAATACGACGCCGCCGAAGCCACTTCCCGCCAGGCCCAGGCCGACGTCGCCGCCCTCGAGGCCCAGATCGCCAAGAAGCACGTCCGCGCGCCGTTCGACGGCCGCGTCGGCATCCGTCTCGTCAACCTCGGCCAGTATATCTCCAAGGGCCGCGCGCTCCTGCCGCTGCAGAAGCTCGACCCGATTTACGCCAACTTCAACGTCCCGCAACGCCAGCTGCCCGACCTCGCCATCGGCCAGACCGTGCGGGTCAGCATCGACGCCTTCCCGCAGCCGTTCGAGGGCAAGATCAACGCGATCAACTCCGAGGTCGACGCCGCCACGCGCAACGTCTCCGTCCAGGCCACGCTGGCCAACCCGAACGAGCAGCTCCGCGCCGGCATGTTCGCCCGCGTCGAGGTGCAGCTGCCGCAGTCCCAGAACCTCGTCGTCGTTCCCGCCACCGCGATTTCCTACGCCTCCTACGGCAACTCCGTCTTCGTGGTTGAGAAGGTCAAGGGCCAGGACGGCAAGGAATTCCTCGGCGTGCGCCAGCAGTTCGTGCAGCTCGGCGCCACCCGCGGCGACCTCATCGCCGTCACCGGCATCAAGGCCGGCGACCAGATCGTTTCCACCGGCGTGTTCAAGCTGCGCAACGGCATGCCCGTCCAGGTGAACAACATCGCCCAGCCGACCCACGACGCGCACCCGAAGCCGGCCAACACCTGAGCCGCCCGCGCGCCTGTCGTCCGCCGCGCTCGCGCGGCCTCATCCACGCAAGCAACTCCCCCTCTTCATGCTCTCGAAAAGTTTCACTGACCTGTTCGTCCGCAAGCCCGTCATCGCGCTGGTGGTCAACATCGTCATCCTCGTCCTCGGCGTGGTGGCCTACTTCCAGCTGAACACCCGCCAATACCCGCGCAGCGACAGCGCGGTCGTCAACGTCACCACCGTCTACTTCGGCGCCAGCGCCGACACCGTCCGCGGCTACATCACCACCCAGCTCGAGCGCGTGATCGCGCAGGTCGACGGCATCAACTACATGGAGTCGCAGTCCACCGCGGGCCTCAGCACCATCAAGGTCTACCTGCGCCTGAACTACGACACCAACGCCGCCCTCGCGCAGATCAGCTCCAAGATCGAGCAGGTCCGCAACGAGCTGCCGCCCGAGTCCGAGTCGCCCACCATCAGCGTCGAGACCGCGGACAACCAGTTCGCGTCGATGTATCTGAGCTTCTACTCCGACTCGCTCGACCAGAACCAGATCACCGACTACCTCAGCCGCATGGTGCAGCCGCGCCTCTCCGCCGTGAAGGGCGTGCAGAAGGCCGACATCCTCGGCGGCCGCGTCTTCGCCATGCGCATCTGGCTCAAGCCCGATGAACTGGCCGCCCGCAACCTCAGCCCCGCCCAGGTCCGCACCGCCCTGGCCGCCAACAACGCCCTCGCCGCCGTTGGCTCGACCAAGGGCTCCATGCTCTCCGTCTCCCTCGTCGCCAACACCGACCTGAAGAGCGTCGAGGAGTTCAAGCGCCTCGTCGTCGCCGAGCAGAACGGCGCCATCGTCCGCCTCTCCGACGTCGCCGACGTCGTGCTCGGCGCCGAGAACTACGACTCCGAGGTCCGCTTCGGCGGCAAGACCGCCACCTTCATGGGCATCTGGGTCCTCCCCAACGAGAGCACCGTCGAGGTGATCAAGCGCGTCCGCGAGGCCATGCCCGAGATCGAGCGCGCGCTGCCCGCCGGCCTCAAGGCCTCCATCGCCTACGACGCCACCAAGTATATCGACGACGCCCTGAGCGAGATCCTCAAGACGCTCTCCGAGACGCTCGCGATCGTCGCCATCGTGATCTTCCTCTTCATGGGCTCCTTCCGCTCGGTGCTCATCCCGCTGGTGGCGATGCCGCTGTCGCTCATCGGCGCGCTGTTCCTGATGATGGCGCTGGGCTTCACCATCAACCTGCTCACCCTCCTCGCCATCGTGCTCGCGGTCGGTATCGTGGTCGACGACGCCATCGTCGTCGTCGAGAACATCGAGCGCCACATCCGCGAGGGCAAGACGCCCATCGAGGCCGCCATCCTCGGCGCCCGCGAGCTCGTCGGCCCCGTCATCTCGATGACGATCACGCTGGCTGCGGTCTACGCGCCGATCGGCTTCCAGGGCGGCCTCACCGGCGCGCTCTTCCGCGAGTTCGCCTTCACGCTCGCCGGCGCGGTCATGGTCTCGGGCTTCGTCGCCCTCACGCTGTCGCCGATGCTCAGCGCCTACCTCCTCCAAGGCCACGATGCCGAGGAGAAGGGCCTCACCGGCACCATCAACCACCTCTTCGACCGCTTGCGCAACCGCTACGAAAAGATCGTCGGCGCCAGCCTCGGCTGGGTGCCCGTGACGCTCACCGTCGCCGTGCTGCTCACCGCGCTGCTGCCCGTGTTCTTCATGTTCGCCCAGCGCGAACTGGCGCCGAAGGAGGACCAGGGCATCGTGTTCTCGATCCTCCTGCCGTCGCCGACCTCGACCATCGACCACAACGTGATCTTCGCCAAGGAGGTCCAGAAGATGTTCGAGAGCGTGCCGGAGTATTCGCAGTCGTTCCAGATCACCGGCAGCAATTTCGGCTTCGCCGGCATCCTGCTCAAGCCGTGGTCCGAGCGCAAACGCAGCTCCCTCGAGATCGAGCGGACGCTCCAGGCTCCCGCCGCGGCCATTCCGGGCATGAACGTGGTCATCACCACGCCCGACCCGCTGCCCTCCGGCGGCTCGCTGCCGATCGAGTTCGTCATCCGCTCGACCGCCGACCACCGCGAGATGCTCGAATACGCCAACCAGCTCGTCCTCTACGCCAACACCGAGGCCAACGAGCCGAACAAGGCGCCGACCTTCTACTTCGCCGACTCCGACCTCAAGTTCGACCTCCCGCAGGTCGAGATCGTGATCGACAAGGACAAGGTCGCCGCGATGGGCCTGAGCCTCTCCGACATCGCCCGCGACCTCGGCTCCATGCTCGGCGGCGGCTACGTCAACCGCTTCATCAACGACGGCCGCAGCTACCGCGTCATCCCGCAGGTCGAGCGCGGCCAGCGCCTCAACGCCGACCAGCTCCTCAACTACCACGTCCGCGGCCCCAACGGTCAGCTCATCCCGCTCTCCACCATCGCCACGCTCCAGGACACCGTGCAGCCGCGCGCGCTCAACCGCTTCCAGCAGCTCAACTCGGTCAAGATCACCGGCGTCGGCCCGAGCATCGACAACGCGCTCAAGAAACTCGAGGCCAAGGCCAAGGAGATCCTCCCGCCCGGCTACTCGATCGACTACGGCGGCCAGTCCCGCCAGCTGCGCACCGAGGGCGAGGCCCTGTGGAAGGCCGCCGTGCTCGCGCTCGTGCTGATCTTCCTCGTGCTCGCCGCGCAGTTCAACAGCTTCCGCGATCCGTTCATCATCCTGCTCGGCTCCGTGCCGCTGGCCTTCTTCGGCGCGATGATCCCGATCTTCCTCTGGAAGACCTCGCTCAACATCTATTCGCAGATCGGCCTCATCACGCTCGTCGGCCTGATCGCGAAGAACGGCATCCTCATCGTCGAGTTCGCGAACACGCTGCAGGAGGAGGGCGTCGCCAAGATCGAGGCCATCCGCCGCGCCGCCGCCACCCGCCTGCGGCCCGTGCTCATGACCTCCGCCGCGACCGTCTTCGGCCACCTGATGCTCATCTTCGTCAAGGGCCCGGGCGCCGCCTCGCGTAACTCCATCGGCTGGGTGCTCGTCGTTGGCATGGCGATCGGCACTGTCTTCACGCTCTTCGTCGTGCCTGCGTTCTACATGCTCATCGCCCGCGACCACGCCAAGGCTCGCGCCGCCGTCCCGGCGGCACCCGAGGCTGGCGTTGCGGTCCCGGCCAAGTAAACTCCCGCCTTCCCATGAAACTGGTTCCGTCCTCCCTCGTCGCCGTCGCCGCCCTGGCGCTCGCGCAACCGCTCCTCGCGGACATGCCCGCGACGCCCTTCAAGCCCGACGGCCAAGCTGACCCGGGCTACATGGTGCCCGACGAGCTCTCCCTGAGCTACGCGCTGTCCTTCGCCCTCGATAACAACTTCGCCATCCGCCAGGCGAAGGAGCGCATCCGCCAGCAGGAGGGCATCGTCGTCGAGGTCCGCTCGCAGCAGATCCCGAACCTCACGAGCACCGCCGGCTACTCGGACACCACCCAGCAGCTCTCCACCAGCACCGGCGACGAGCGCACCTGGTCGGTCAACCTCACCGCTCGCCAGGTCGTCTTCGCCGGCGGCGGCGTGCAGGCCGCGGTCAAGGCCCAGCGCCTCGCCCTCGAGGCCGCTACGCTCCAGCTCCAGTCGGTCATCGATGCCGCGCTGCTCGACGTCCGCACGAAGTTCTACAACGTCCTCGTCACCCGCGAGCGCATCAAGGTCCAGGAGCAGAACGTCGAGCTCCTCCGCCGCCAGCTCCAGGACGTGAAGAACCGCTTCGAGGCCGGCACCGTGTCGAACTTCGAGGTCCTCCGCGCCGAGGTCGCCGTCGCCAACGCCCAGCCCGCGCTCATCAGCGCGCGCAACGCCTTCCGCCTCGCGATCGACGACCTGCGCCAGGCCCTTGGCTTCGTCACCAGCGACGGCGCCAACGTGGCCAAGATCCCCGAGTTCGTCGGCAAGCTGGAGTTCACGCCCGTCAGCTACGAGCTGCCCTCCGCCCTCGCCACGGCCAAGGAACGCCGCCCCGACCTCCAGCGCCTGAAGAAGCTCGAGCTGGCCGCCGAGGAGACCGTCACCGTCCGCAAGTCGAACTACTATCCGAACCTCTCCGCCTACGCCGCCTACGACTGGCGCAAGCGCCCGGGCTACTCCGACTTCGCCGCCTCCCGCGACGGCGTGACGGTGGGCCTGCAGTCGACCTGGAACATCTTCGACGGCGTCGCCACCCGCGGCCGCGTCGTCCAGGCCAAGTCCGCCCTCGAGCAGGCCCGGCTCTCGTTCAGCGAGGCCGAGCTCTCCGTCTCCGTGGAGGTCCGCCGCGCCCTCTCGTCGCTGCAGGAAGCCACCGAGCTCGCCGAGGCCTCCAAGAAGGTCGTCGAGCAGGCCGAGGAGGCCGTCCGCCTCGCCGATGCCCGCTACGCCGCCGGCACCGCGACCCAGCTCGACGTCCTCCAGGCCCGCACCGACCTGACGACCGCGCGCCTCAATCAGCTCCAAGCCTACTACAGCTTCAACGTCGCGTCCGCCTCCGTGCGCCGCGCGATGGGCCTGCCCGACGAACTCGTCGCGGGCCGCTGAGCATCGCGAGTTTCCTCCGAGAGCCGCGCGGCCCGACCGCTGCGGCTCTTTTTCGTCAAAACCTCCGCAACTTATTCCCGCGTAATCTGTCGTAACGGTGGCTCCATGAAGCTGGTTCGCCCGCTCCTCGTTACTTTCGGAATTCTCTGCGCGCTCGTCGCGCTCGCCGCCGGCATCGCTATGGTGCCGGCCGTGCAGCAATGGGCCGCGCGGCGCGTGCTCGCGCAGCACCCGGAACTGAAGGTCGGCTTCGCGTCGCTCGCCGCCGGCCCCTCGAGCGCGCGCCTGGGCGGCCTGCGCTTCGAGCAGGACGGCCTCGTCGTCACCGCCGAGCGCGCCGAGGTCGAGTTCTCCGCGTGGCAGTTCCTCACGCGCCGTCACGTGCAGATCGATCGCCTGGCCATCACGGGCCTGGCCGTCGACGCCTCGCAACTCGTGCCCGCGCGCACCCCGCAGGCCGCGGGCGCTCCCGTCGCCGCGCCCGGTGCGCTCGCGCGCGTGCAGCTGCCCTACACCGTCCAGGTCGGCGACGTGCAGGTCGCCGGCCGCGCCTCGCTGCCCGGCGGCCCGGGCCGCGCCCCTTGGCGGTCGAATTCCAGCTCAGCGGCGGCGGCATCGCGCCCGGCCGCGAAGGCGCGCTCCAACTCAAGGCCCGCGTCCTCGACGCCACCCCGGCCGCCGCGGTCTCGGCCCTGCGGGTCGACGGCCGGTTCACCGTGCGCGAGACCGACGCGCGGGCGTTCGACCGCGCCAGCCTCGTCCTCGCCCTCGACGCCGAGGGCCCGCAGGTGTCCAGCGGCCAGCAGCTCAAGCTGACCGCGGACATGGAGTCGGCCGGCGGCCAGGAGCAGGTCACGCTCGTCCTCGACACCCAGCAGGCCGGCCGCACCGCCAATCTCCTCAAGGTCGCCGCCACGCTCCCGGTGCGCGCGCCTGAGGGCAGCGGCACGTGGGAGCTGCACGCGACCACGGCGCAGATCGAGCCGTTCTTCCTCGGCCGGCCGCTGCCGAAATTCGATGCCAGCGGCGCGGGCAAGTTCGCCTTCAACGCCGCGACGCACGCCGCCGCCCTCCAGGGCCGGCTCGCCGGCAATCTCGCCGCGCTCGAGACGCTCGAACCGGCGCTCCGCGCCATCGGCGCTGTGCGCGTCCAGTCGGAGTTCGACCTCGCCGTCGAGCGCGCCGCCGCGAACGTGCAGCGGCTGCAGCTCCAGGTCGACGGCGACCAGCCCGTGCTCGCGCTCGAGACGATCCAGCCCCTCACGATCAAGTTCCAGGAGCGCGCCGTCCAGGTGGCCGCGGTCGGCAGCGGCCCGCTCGCCCGCGTGACGGTGAACCAGCTCCCGCTCGCCTGGGTGCGGCCGTTCGTGGCCGCCGCGGACGTCTCCGGCGGCGCCGTGCGCGGCGAATGGCTGCTGGAAGGCCAGGGCGAGAAAATCGAGCTGCGCTCGACCGCGCCGTTGCGGGTCGACGCCCTCACGGTCGTCCAGGGCGGCCGGCGGGTGCTCGACCGCGCCGAACTTTCCTTTCAGAGCCGGGCGACGCTGACGCCGACGAGCCTCCAGGCCTTCGTCGACACCCTGACGCTGCGCACGCCCGCGGGCGACGTCGTCCAGGGCGGCGCCCAGATCGAGTTGCCCGAGGCCAAGCCCGACAAGTTCATCGTGCGCGGAAAATTCACCGCCGACCTGCCGCGCCTGCTCGAGCCGGTCCTGCCGCTCGGGCACGTGCAGCTCCAGGGCGACCTCGACGCCACGGTGACGCCGGTCGCCGTCGAGCTGCGCAGCTTCCACGGCGAACTCGGCGACGCCCGGGGCCGGGCGCTGCTCAGCGCCGACTCGCTGGCCGCGAGCACGCTCGACCTGCAGACCCTGCAGCTGAAGGCGGCCACCGCCGCCGACACGCCCGTCGCGCGCCTGACCATCGGCACGGTCGAT
The DNA here is from genome assembly GCF_047777955.1 of Oleiharenicola sp. Vm1. Taxonomy (GTDB): domain Bacteria; phylum Verrucomicrobiota; class Verrucomicrobiia; order Opitutales; family Opitutaceae; genus Didemnitutus. The sequence continues at coordinate 3,438,389 of NZ_CP180537.1, read as the reverse complement.
TTCGCCGCGTTGCCGCTCGTGCAGGCCATCGCTCCGCTGCGCGGCACGCTCCAGGCCGCCGCGTTCAACCTCACGACCGCGGACGGCCGCGTCTTCCTCAAGCCCGTCGCCCCGCTGCGCTTCCAGGAGGTCACCGTTCTCGGCGAGACGCGCCAGCCGCGCCTCGATCGCCTGGACGATCGAGACCGCGCCTTCCTCGAATACGCCGGCTTCGGCGACTGGCGCCTCGCTTCCGGCGACACGACCTTCTCCAACCGCGACAAGACCGTCTGGTTCACCGCCGCCGCCGAGGTGAAGGCGACGCCGGCCGACGGCGTGCGCGCGAGCGCGACGTTCAACGCCGACCTCGCCGCGATGGCGGCCCAGCCGCCGTTCGCCGCCGCCCAGATCCTCGCCTCCGGTCGCGCCAGCGGCGAGATCCGCGGGGCGCTCGCCGGCCGCACCGTGCAGGTCGAGGGGCGCACCACGCTCAACAACCTCGTGCTGCGCGAGGGCAACCAGCCGCTGCCGGTCGCCAACCTCAATTTCCGCGCCGCCCGCACGCCCGACGGCCGCCTGAGCTTCGAGGCGCCGATCCTGCTCGACCGCCTGGGGCAGCGCTCGGACGTCGCCTTCCGCGCCGAGGCCGTGCGCCGTGCCGACGGGTTTCTTTTCGAGGCCAAGATCACCGGCGAACACCTCGAGCTCGCCGACGCGCTCGCCCTGCTCGGCCTCGCCGGTGCGCCGGTGCAGGCGGCCGGCGGCGTCGAGGCCCGGCCCGCCGCGGCGGTCGCGGCGTCGTCGTCGCGCCCCGCCGAGCCCGACGCCCGTCCGTTCTGGACCGGCCTGCGCGGCGAACTCGCGCTCGACCTCAAGTCCATCACGCGCGGCAAGGACTGGACGATGAGCGGCCTCAGCGGCTTCGTGGTCGTCGACCCGCAGCGCGTCGCCGTCCAGCAGCTGCAGGGCGTCATCAACGACAAGAGCCGGCTCGGCGCGCGCGTCGACCTGCGCTTCAACGGCGGCGCCTCGCCCTATCACCTCAGCGGCAATTTCTCGCTCACCGACTTCGATGCCGGCGCCTTCATCAAGGCGTTCGATCCGGGCAAGCCGCCGACCCTCGAGGGCATCGTGACGGTCGCCGGCGGCTTCACCGGCGACGGCGTGAATCTCGACCAGGTCCTCGACCGCACCCGCGGGCAGTTCCAGCTCACGAGCCGCGCCGGCGTCTTCCGCGGCCTGAAGCGGACGACGGAGAAGGTCTCGGTCGCCACGAAGGCGGTCGACGCCGTCGCCGCGCTCGGCTCGCTCTTTGGCGGCGACAAGGTCAAGGGCGTCGCGGAGAAGGTCGCCGGGCAATCCTACCAGGTCGACCAGCTCGCGCAGTCGCTGGCCGAGATCCCGTTTGACCAGTTCGTCGTGCGCGTGAATCGCGACGACGCGCTCAACCTGCGCGTCGACGAGTTCACGCTGCTCTCGCCCGAGGTGCGCCTCGTCGGCAAGGGCGCGATCACGCACGTCGCCGGCAAGCCGCTCCTCGACCAGCCGCTGACGGTGAACTACACGCTCGCGGCGCGGGGCAAGGTCGAGCAGCTGCTCGGCAAGATGCGCGTGCTCGACGGCACGAAGGACGATCTCGGCTACGCGAAGATGAAGGACGTCGGCACGATCGGCGGCACGCTCAGCCGCCCCGACCCGAGCCAGCTGTTCCTCAAGCTCGCCCAGTCGAAGCTGGCGGATTTCCTGAACGGGCCGGCCGGCCGGTCGCGGGCGCAAAAGCCGCGCCTCGCGGCGCGGCTGAGAGGGAAGGGCGAGGCGGGGCTCGCTCGCGGCGCTCAGGCGCCGAAGTTCTTCGCGGCGGCGTCCCAGTCGACGACGTTCCAGAAGGCGGTGACGTAGTCGGGCCGGCGGTTCTGGTAGTTCAGGTAGTAGGCGTGTTCCCAGACATCGAGGCCGATGACGGGCTTGCCCTCGAGGCCGGCGACGGCCTTGCCCATGAGCGGGCTGTCCTGGTTGGCGGTGGAGCCGATGGCGAGCTTCTTGTCGGCGCCGACGACGAGCCAGGCCCAGCCGGAGCCGAAGCGGCCGGCGGCGGCCTTGGCGAACTCGGCCTTGAAGGTGTCGAACGAACCCCAGGTCGCGTTGATGGCGTCGGCCAGCGCGCCCTTGGGGGCGCCGCCCTTGCCCGGGCCGAGGATGGTCCAGAAGAACGCGTGATTGCTGTGGCCGCCGGCGTTGTTGCGGAGGACGCCGCGGATCGCCTCGGGGACCTTCGAGAGGTCGGCGATGAGCGCGTTGACGTCGAGGGCGGCAAGGGCCGGGTGGTCCTTGAGCGCGTTGTTCGCGTTGGTCACGTAAGCCTGGTGGTGCTTCGTGTGGTGGATTTCCATCGTGCGCGCGTCGATGTGCGGCTCGAGGGCGTTGTAGGCGTAGGGCAGTTTCGGGAGTTCGTAGGCCATGGTTCGTGGTGGTTGAAAAACTCGCTACCAAGGTGCACGCGCGGCGCGCGGCGTCAACTTTGGCGGCCTAATATGTCTTTCGGTCGGACATTAGCGCGTCGCGGGGCGGGGGCGGGATCAGGCTTCGCGGCGCTTCAGCTGGAAGTAGGCCTGGAGCAGCCGGAGGCACGGCTCCTCCAGCACGCCGCGCGTGATCGTGAGGTGGTGGTTCACCTGCGGCAGCGCGTTGAGGTCGGTGGCGCCGCCGAGGCAGCCCATCTTCGGATCGGGCACGGCGTAGACGACGCGCTTGACGCGGGACATCAGCGTCGCGCCGGAGCACATGGGGCAGGGTTCCTTGGTGACGTAGAGCGTGGCCTCGTTCAGCCGCCAGTCGCCGATGGCGCGCGCGGCCTGGCCCAGCGCGATGATCTCGGCGTGGGCGGTCGGGTCGCGCGTGCTGTCGCGCTGGTTGTGCGCCGCGGCGATGACCTCGCCTCCGAGTTCGATCACCGCGCCGATCGGCACCTCGTCCGCGCGCCAGGCGTCGATGGCCTGGTTGTAGGCCAGCCACATGAAGAAGGCGTCGTCGCGCACGAGTTGCGACGGATGAACCTTGTCAAAAGGGCAGGGGAGCGCGGGACGCGGTGCGGAAAAAGGGTCGGACATCGGGTGGTGGGGCCGGGAAAGGAGCGGCGGATCGGGCTGGTTTCCGCCGGCGCCCGGCCGGGGCGCCAGAGGGAAAACCTTGACTACGGGGCGCATTTCCCGGTTACAAGGGGCTTTTATTGCATGACCCAACCCTCCAGCCCGCACCTCTCCCATGTCTGACGGCAAATCGATTGAAGTCGAAGGCAAGGTCGTCGCCGTCCTCCCGGGCACGATGTTCCGTGTCCAACTGACCAACGGCCACGTGGTGCTGGCCCACATCTCGGGCAAGCTGCGCAAGCATTTCATCAAGATCGCCGCCGGCGACACGGTGAAGATGGAGATGAGCCCCTACGACCTCGAGAAGGCGCGCATCACCTACCGCGTGCGCGAGACCAATCCCGTCCCGCCGCGTCCCGGCGGTTTCCGCCGCCGCTGAGCGCGGCCGACGATTGCGTGGAGCGCGTTGACCCCAACGCGCTCTTTTCGTTTCTGGAGCCATGCCTGCCGCCCGTTCCCGTCGCTCGCTGCCGAAGGACGCCCCGATGCCGCCGGCGCCGGCGGCGTTCGCGGACGAGATCGACGCGTTCATCGGCACGCTCGAGCTCGAGCGTGGCCTCGCGCGCAACACCTCGCAGTCCTACGAGAAGGACCTCGTGCAGGCCGCGCACTTCCTCGCGCGCCAGGGCGTCGCCGGCTGGCGCGCGGTGACGACCGACCAGCTCGCGGCGTGGCTGCACTGGCTGGCGGACGAGAAGTTCACCGAGTCGAGCCAGGCGCGGAAACTCAGCGCCATGCGCATGCTCTTCCGCCGCCACCTCGTGCCCGCGGGCGTGCGCAACGACGATCCGACCGAGCTGCTCAGCGGGCCGAAATTCCGGCGCAAGCTCCCGCAGGTGCTCTCGCCCGGCGAAATGGAAAAACTGCTCGTCGCGCCGTCCGGCGCCGATGCCTACAGCGTGCGCGACCGGGCGATGCTCGAGCTGTTCTACTCGAGCGGCCTGCGCATCTCCGAGCTCTGCGGGCTCACGCTGCAGCAGGTCGATCTCGAGCATGGTTTCGTGTGCGTCTTCGGCAAGGGCAGCAAGGAGCGCGTCGTGCCGCTGGGCGAGAAGGCGCGCGACGCCGTCACGGCCTACCTTGGCTCCGGCCGCCCGCGGCTGGTGAAGCCGCGCACGGGCAGCGAGCTGTTCCTGTCCGAGCGGGGCAAGGCGATCTCGCGCAAGACCGTCTGGCTGATCGTGAAGACGCACGCGCAGCGCGCCGGCATCGCCAAGCACGTGAAGCCCCACCTGCTGCGCCACTCCTTCGCCACCCACCTGCTCGGCGGCGGCGCCGACCTGCGCGCGATCCAGGAGATGCTCGGCCACGCCAGCATCGGCACAACCCAGATCTACACTGCCGTCGAGTCCTCGCGCCTGCTCGACCAGCACGCGAAGCATCACCCGCGAAACAAGCTGAAGGGGTAGGGGCGGTTGTCCTCAAGCGCCCTGCCGGTGCGCGCCCGTCTCAGTGCTCCGTGTCGCGCGTCTCGTGGCTGAGCAAAGTCGCCGCGAGCGTCACCGCCGCCACGATGGCGAGATAGTGCCCGACCGCGTGCAGCCCGTGGTGCGTGGCCAGCCAGGTCGCCGCATAGGGCGCGAGCGAGGCGCCGAGGATGCCGGCGAGGTTGAAGGTCATCGACGCGCCCGTGTAGCGCACCGCGGTGGGAAACAGCTCCGACAGCATCGTGCCGAGCGGGCCGTAGGTCAGGCCCATCAGGGTGAAACCGACGATCATCACCGCGAACGCCCCTGCCGTGCCGGCGTGGAACAGCGGCGCCAGCGCCAGTCCGAAGAGGATGATCGCGACCGTCACGAGGGCCAGGGTCAGCTTGCGCCCGCGCGCGTCCGCCATGATCGCCGACGTCGGGATCGCGGCGCCGAAGAACAGCACGCCGGTCATCTGGATGAGCAGGAACTTTTCGCGGGTGAACCCGAGCTTGGTCGTGCCCCAGCTGAGGCAGAACACGGTCAGCAGGTAGAAGAGCGTGAACGTCGCCACCGCGATCAGCGTGCCGAGCACGAGCGCGCGGGTGTGGTCCCGGACCACGGCCATGATCGGCACCGCCACGCGCTTTTCCTCCGCCATGGCGCGGGCGAAGGCGGGCGTCTCGGTGATCTTCAGGCGCACCCAGAGGCCGACGAGCACCAGCGCCGCGCTGGCGAGGAAGGGCAGGCGCCAGCCCCAGGCGAGGAATTGCGCGTCGCTGAGCGTCCGCGACAGCACCACGAAGATGCCGCCGGAGCACAGGAAGCCGATCGGCGCGCCGAGTTGGGGGAACATCCCATACCACGCCCGCCGTCCGGGCGGCGCATTCTCGGTCGCGAGCAGGACGGCGCCGCCCCACTCGCCGCCGAGGCCGAAGCCCTGGCCGAAGCGGCACAGCGCCAGCAGCAGCGGCGCCGCGAGGCCGATGGTCGCGTAGGTCGGCAGCAGGCCGATCACCACGGTCGAGATGCCCATCGTGAGCAGCGCGGCGACGAGCGTGGCCTTGCGGCCGATGCGGTCGCCGAAATGCCCGAAGACCGCCGAGCCCACCGGCCGGGCGAAAAACGCCAGCGCGAAGGTCGCGAACGATTGCAGCGTGGCCGAGGCCGGTTCCGAGGCGGGAAAGAAGAGCTGGGGAAAGACCAGCACCGCCGCCGTGGCGTAGATGTAAAAATCGAAGAACTCGATCGTCGTGCCGGCGAGGCTGGCCAGGAGGACGCGACGGGCGGAGTTGGGGCGGGGGACGGAGCCGGGGTCGCTCATGCGTGCGAGCGGTTATGCGCCGGCCCCCGGCGGCGTCAACCGGCCTCCGTCGCATACGCGGCGGTCGGGCCCGTCGTCCACCGCGGCGAAAAATCCTGTAACCATCGCGCACGCTGCGGGGTTGTCAGGCCGTGAGCTCCTTGCTTTCGGTCAATTCCCTGCGTCAAACCCTCCGGCGCCTGGCGCGCGAACGCGGCTTCACGGCCACCGTCGTCCTCACGCTCGCGCTGTGCATCGGCGCGAACGTCGCCATCTTTGCCGTCGTCGACGCCGTGCTCGTGCGCGCGCTGCCGTTCCCCGAGCCGGCGGGGCTTGTCACGGCCATCAACGCCTATCCCGGCGCCGGCGTCGACCGCGCGGGGGCCTCGCTGCCGAACTACTACGACCGCAAGGCCGCGATCAAGGCCTTCGCCTCGACCGCCATCTTTCAGGGCGGCAGCGCGACGGTGGGCGACGCCGGCTCGCCGCAGCGCGTGGACCGCGCGCGGGTTTCCCCGGAGTTCTTCGCCACCCTCGGCGTGCCGCTGGCGATGGGCCGGACCTTCACCGAGGAGGAGATGTTCTACAAGGCCGCCAACGTCGCGATCCTCACCGACGGCTACTGGCGCGCGCATTTCCACGCCGACCCCGCCGTCCTCGGCAAGACCTTCACGGTCGACAGCCAGCCGGTCACCGTGATCGGCGTCCTGCCGCCGGGCTTCCGCTACCTGTCGGAGAAGGCGCAGTTCTTCATTCCCGCCGCGTCGAATCCCGACGACCGCAAGCCCGACCGGCGCCACTCGAACAATTTCAGCCTCATCGCGCGCCTCGCGCCCGGCGCCACGCTCGCCACGGCGCAGGCGCAGATCGACGCCTTCAACGCCGAGCAGATCAAGGACGACCCCTTCGCGAATCTGATCAAGGGCGCGGGTTACCGCACCAACGTCTTCTCCCTGCACGCCGACCACGTGCGCGAAGTGCGGCCGATCCTGCTGATCCTCCAGGGCGGCGTGCTCTTCCTGCTGCTCATCGGCGGCGTCAACCTCGTCAACCTGCTCCTGATCCGCGCCAGCGGCCGGGCCAAGGAGATCGCCGTGCGCCAGGCGCTCGGCGCCAGCCGCCGCGACATCGCCAACGGCGTCGTGCTCGAGACCGTCCTGCTCGCGCTGATCGGCGGTGCGCTCGGCCTCGCCATCGGCGCGGCGGGCGTGCGGCTCCTCGCCGCGCTCGGCACCGATCAGATGCCGCTCGGCGCCACGATCGCCTTTGACGGGCGCGTGGCGCTGGTCGCGCTCGCAGGCGCGGTCGTCGTCGGCCTCGCCCTGGCGGTGCCGGTCATCTGGTTCAATTCCCACACCCGCCTCGCGCCGGTGCTGCAGGCCGAGAGCCGCGGCGGCACGGTCACGCGCTCGACCCAGCGGCTGCGCCACGCGTTCATCGTCACCCAGGTCGGACTGGCCTACGTGCTGCTCGCCGGCGCCGGCCTGCTCGGCCTCAGCCTGGAGCGCGTGCTCGCGACGAAGCCGGGCTTCAACGCCGACCAGGTCCTCACCGGCCAGATCGCGCTGCCGTGGAAGAATTACCCGGAAAACAAGCCACGCCTCGCGTTCGTCGAGCGCCTGCTCAGCGAGCTGCGCGCGCAGCCGGGCGTCGTGGCCGTCGGCCTGAACACCAACCTGCCGATGACGGGCGACACCAACGACAACGCCATCGCCGTCGAGGGCATCGAGCTCAAGCCCGGCGACACCATCCGCGCGCACTACACCTCCGGCGCCACCGCCGACTACTGGAAGGCGCTCAACATCCCGCTGCTCGAGGGCCGCCTGCTCGAGGACGCCGACAACCACCGCGAACAGCGCGTGTGCGTGGTCGACCAGGATTTCGCCCGCCGCTACTGGCCCGGCCAGAGTGCGCTCGGCCGCCGGCTGGTCAACGGCCCGACCTTCGCGGAGAAGGAGGCGTTCACGATCGTCGGCGTCGTCGGCAGCGTGAAGCAGACGAACCTCGCCGAGACCACGGCGCAGGGCGCGATCTATTTCCCCTACCAGCACTACGCGGCGATGAATTTCTACCTCGTCATCCGCAGCACGCTGCCGGCCGCCACGCTGGCGCCGATGCTGCAGAAGACCGTGCTCTCGATCGACCCGGCGCTGCCGGTGAACGACATCAAGTCGATGCAGGCCTGGGTGGACGGGTCGGTCGTCGTCCGGCGCTCGCCGGCGGTGCTGGCCGCCATCTTCGCCGCGGTGGCGCTCCTCCTTGCCGCCATCGGCACCTACGGCGTGCTGGCCTACGCGGTGAGCCAGCGGCGCCGCGAGATCGGCGTGCGCATGGCGCTCGGCGCCCGGCCGGGGCAGGTGCTCGGCCAGTTTCTCGGCCTCGGCGTCCGTCTGCTCGGCGCCGGCACGGCGCTCGGCCTCGTCGGCGCCTGGGCCGTGGGGCGCGCGATGAAGAGCCAGCTCTTCGGCGTCGACGCCCTGCACTTCGGCGTGCTCGGCGCCACCGCCGCGGTGCTGCTGCTGGTCGTGCTCGCCGCGACCTTCCTGCCGTCGCACCGCGCCTCGCGGGTGTCACCGATCGACGCGCTGCGCGACGACTGAGCCGGGCCGGCCGGCAAATGCAGGCTTCCGCCCCGAACGGCGAATCGGCTAGCTTCGCCGCATGAACGAACAGCAGCAGCACGTCGAAAACGTCCGCCAGTCCGCCGAGAAGATCCGCGCCGCCTGCGGCGGCCTCGCCCCGAAGATCGCGCTCATCCTCGGCTCCGGCCTCGGCGGCCTCGCGGCCAAGGTCGAGAGTCCCGTCGTGCTCGCCTACCGCGACCTGCCGGGCTTCCCGATCCTCACCGTCGCGGGCCACGCCGGCCAGCTGATCGTGGGCCGGCTCGGCGGCGTGCCGGTCATCGTGCTGAACGGCCGCAAGCATTTCTACGAGACGACCGACGCCTATCCGCTGAAGACGATGATCCGCGCCGTGAAGGCCGCGGGCGTCGAGACGCTCTTCCTCTCCAACGCCGCCGGCAGCCTCCGCGCGTCCATCGGCGTGAGCGAGCTGATGCTCATCACCGATCACATCAATTTCCTCGGCCTCAACCCGCTCACCGGCCCGAACGACGAGGCCTTCGGGCCGCGCTTCTTCCCCGTCACCGACGCCTGGGACCCGGGCCTGCGGGCGAAGATCAAGGCCGTGGCCCAGCGCGAGGGCGTGACGCTGCACCAGGGCGTCTACGTGGCGTTCCGCGGGCCGTCGTTCGAGACGCCGGCGGAGATCCGCATGGCGCAAGGGTGGGGCGCCGACGCCGTCGGCATGTCCAGCGTGCCGGATTGCCTGATCGCGCGCCACTGCGGCCTCAAGGTCGCGGGCGTCTCCTGCATCACGAACATGGGCGCCGGCCTCTCCGACGAGCACCTCACCCACGCCCACACGCTCGAGAACGCGGCGCGCGGCGCGGCGGCCTTCGAGAAGCTCGTGATCGCGGCGGTGAAGGAATTGGTCTGACCCGGCCGCGCCGCCCTCAGCCGAGGTGCTGGCGGAAAAACGCCAGCGTCCGTTCCCAGGACAGCTCCGCCGCCGCGCGGTCGTAGCGCGGCGTGGTGTCGTTGTGGAAACCGTGGTTCACCCCGGGGTAGACGTGCGCCTCGTAGCGGACGCCGGCGGCCTTCAGCGCGGCCTCCCAGGCGGGCCAGCCGGCGTTCACGCGCGTGTCGAGCGCGGCGTAGTGCAGGAGCAGCGCGCCCTTGATCCGGGCGGCGTGCTCCGCCGCGGGCTGGCCGCCGTAGTAGGGGACGGCGGCGCGGATGAGATCGGGCAGGCGCCACGCGAGCGTGTTCGCCATGCCGCCGCCGAAGCAGAAGCCCACGACGCCGACCCGGCCGTTGCACGCGGCGTGTTGCGCGAGGAATTCCGCGCCGGCGACGAAGTCTTCGGTGATCTTGTCGCGATCGAGCTTCGCCTGCTGTGCGCGCCCCTCGTCGTCGTTGCCCGGGTAGCCGCCGACCGGAGTCAGCGCGTCGGGACCGAAGGCGACGAACCCCGCGACCGCGAGCCGGCGCACGACGTCCTCGATGTAGGGATTCAGGCCGCGGTTCTCGTGCACCACGAGCACGCCCGGCCGCCGGCCGGTCGCGGCGGCAGGGCGGGCGAACAGGCCGCGCATCTCGCCGTGGCCGCGGGGCGAGGGGTATTTCAGATACTCGGCGACGAGGCGCGGGTCGGTCCGCTCGACCTGCGCGGCGAAGGCGTAATGCGGGCTGAGCATCTCGAGCAGCGCGGCGGCGGTCAGGCCGCCGACGGCGAACTTGGCGGCGCGCTCGAGAAAGCCCCGGCGGTCCAGCTGGCCGTGCACGTAGTAGTCGTAGAGGTCGAGCAGCTCCTGGTCGAATTCGCGGGCGGTGCGGCGTTTCATGGCGGGGCGGGGGACGCGGACAGGAAAGGCAGCCCCGCGGCCGAGGCAAACGCCGAGTGGCCGGGCGGGCGAGCGGGCAACGGAAGGTCGCCGCGCGGTGGCGGCGCGGCGGGTGTCAGTTGCGTCCCGTCTTCGCCAGGTCGCTCTCGAACTTCTCCTGCTCGGCGCGCGGCTTCGCCGTCGAGTCGTAGAGCGTGTAGCTCTCGCCGGTGTTGCCGAAGTGCTCCCACTCCTCGCGGGCCTTAAGGGAGGCGTCGCCGTCCTTGAGCCCCATCTGCCTGAGCTGCGCCTCGCGGCGTTCGATCCAAGCGCGCTCCGCCGGGGCCGACTGGCGCGACGCGGCGCGCGGGACGTTCGCGGGCGCCTCGCAGCCGGCGAGGATCAGCGTGGCCAGCAGGGCGGGAACCAGGAGGCGGGCGGCGGAGTTCATGGCGGCAGTTTTGCCCCTTCCCGCGCCGATCCTCAAGCGCGAAGCCGGTCCGCGCCGCGCGGTTTGACTTGGCGGTTCGATTGGGGAAAGTGGCGGCGTTCGCCCCGCGCCGTTCAACCCCTGATCCCATGCGCCTCTGCTTCCGCCCCTCGCCGTCGTTGCGATTTTCGCCCTGACCTTCGCCCTGCCGCTCCAGGCCCAGCGCACCAACAAGCCCGTGCTCCACGGCAAGAACTGGGTCGCCGTCACCGGCAAGCCCTCGGTGCCACCGCCGGCGCGCTGATCTTCGCCCGGGGCGGCAACGCCGTCGACGCCACCTGCGCCATGCTCGCCGCGGTCTGCACGATGTGGGACACGCTCGGCTGGGGCGGCGAGACCCAGGCGCTGATCTACAACCCGCACACGAAGCAGGTCATCGGCATCAACGCGCTCGGCGTCGCGCCGACCGGCGCGACGGTCGAGTTTTTCAAGAAGAACGGCTATGCCTACCCGCCCGAATACGGCCCGCTGGCCGCGGTAACGCCCGGCACGCCCGGCGGACTCATGACCATGCTGGCGGAATACGGCACGATGTCGCTCGCCGAGGTGCTCGCGCCCGCGATCGCGATGGCCGACGGTTATCCGATCGAGGCGCAGGCGGCGGACACGATCGAGCGCTTCCGCGGCGAGATCTCGAAGTGGCCCTACTCGAAAAACGTCTTCCTCACCCATCTCGACGAAAAGGATCCGACCCGGCGCGCGGCGCCGCGCGCCGGCGAGATCTTCCATCAACCCGACCTCGCTGCGATGCTGCGCAAGCTCGTCGACGCCGAGAAAGCCGCGCTCGCCGCCGGCAAGGATCGCAAGGCCGCGATCATGGCCGCCTACGACCGCTTCTACCGCGGCGACATTGCGGCGGAGCTCGTCCGCAGCACGCGCGAGCAGGGCGGCCTGTTCACCACCGAGGACCTCGCGCGCTGGAAGGTGAAGATCGAGGCGCCCATCTCGACCAACTACCGCGGCATCGACGTCTACAAGCTGACCACCTGGACGCAGGGCCCCGCGCTGCTCCAGGCGCTGAACATCCTCGAGAACGCCGACCTTCGCGCGATGGGCTACAACAGCGCGCGCTACATTCACACCGTCTACCAGGCGATGAACCTCGCGTTCGCCGACCGCGATTTCTACTACGGCGACCCCGACTTCCCGCCCGAGGAGCCGATCCGCGGCCTGCTCTCGAAGGACTACGCCAAGGCGCGCTACCAGACGATCGACTGGACGAAGAACGACGCCCGGGCGCACCCGGGCGACCCGTATCCGTTCCAGGGCGGCACGAACCCGTTCGCCGAGCTGCTGCAGAAGTGGACGCCGCAGCCGCCCTCGAGCGCGACCAAGCCCGCGTCGTTCCAGGTCGCCGCGACCACGCCGCACATTTTCTCCGACGACGAGTATTTCAAAATGGGCACGACCTCGATCCAGGCGGCGGATGCCGAGGGCTGGGTCGTCTCCGTCACACCCAGCGGCGGCTGGATTCCCGCCGTCGTCGCGGGCAAGACCGGTGTCGGTCTCTCGCAGCGCATGCAGAGCTGGGTGCTCGATCCGGCGATGAACCCGTTCAACGTCCTCGAACCCGGCAAGCGCCCGCGCGTCACGCTCACGCCCTCGCTGGCGCTGAAGGACGGCAATCCCTTCCTCGCCTTCTCCGTGCAGGGCGGCGACACGCAGGACCAGAACCTCCTCCAGTTTTTCCTCAGCTTCGTGGAATTCGGGATGAACGTGCAGCAGTCGGTCGAGGCCGCGGCCTTCAACAGCTACCAGATGCAGTCGTCCTTCGGCGACCACCGCAGCGAGCCCGGCCGCATCCAGGTGCGCGCCGACACGCCGCCGTGGGTGCGCGCCGAGCTGGCGAAGATGGGCTACAAGGTCGAGACCGCCGAGCGCACCAGCGGCCCGGTCACCGCCATCTACATCGACCAGGCCAACCACGCCTTCCAGGGCGCCGCGTCGGACTTCGGCGAGGACTACGGCATCGCGTGGTAGGGCCGGCTTCAGCCGGCCCAAATAAACGCGCGGAGCCTTTCGCCTTTCGACGAGGGCATGGTCCGGCTGAAGCCGGACCTACGGCGCGCCCACCTTTCGCCAAAGGATGCGGACAGCTTGGGATTGCCCTCCCGTATGACACTGCTTTTCTGGCGCGACCGTGGCCAAAACACGCGTCGAGATCGTCCAGGAGACTTTTCTCAACTGGCTGGCGTCCGCTCCCGCGCCAACCGTCCGGCTCGACGATGACGAGCCGCTTGGTCCGCACACGACGCTGACGGCGCGCCGCGCCCGCGAGATCTTCGCCGACCAGCTCGCCAGCCGCCTGCTCGACGTCGCCGCCCGCGAGATGCGGAAGACGAACCAGTCGTTCTACACCATCTCGAGCGCCGGGCATGAGAACAACGCCGTCCTCGGCGCCCTGCTGCGCCTCGACGACCCGTGTTTCCTGCACTACCGCTCCGGCGGCTTGATGCTGGCGCGCTCGCGGCAGGCGGGGGACGTCGACGGCATCCTCGACACCGTGCGCTCGTTCTGCGCCTCGGCCGACGACCCGATCTCCGGCGGCCGCCACAAGGTCTGGGGCAGCAAGCCGCTCTGGGTGCCGCCGCAGACCAGCACGATCGCCTCGCACCTGCCGAAGGCCTACGGCATGGCCTACGCGCTGCGCCGCGCGCACCGGCTCGGCCTCGACAACGGCGTCGGCGCCGACGCGGTCGTGCTCTGCTCGTTCGGCGACGCCTCGGCGAACCACGCCACCGCGCTCGCCGGCATCAACTCCGCCCGCTATGCCGTCCGCCGCGGCGGCGAGGCGCCGGTCGTTTTCCTCTGCGAGGACAACGGCATCGGCATCTCGGTCGAGACGCCGTCGAACTGGATCCACGACAACTTCAGCGCGCTGCCGCACCTGCACTACGTCGAGCTCGACGGCACGATGGACGCGATCTGGGACCGCGCCGCGGAGGCGGTCGCGCACTGCCGCCGGACGCGCAAGCCCGTCTTTCTGCACCTTCACACGGTCCGGCTCTGGGGGCACGCCGGCACCGACGCCGAGATTTCCTACCGCAGCGTGGCCGAAATCGAGGCGATCGAGGCGCGCGATCCGCTGCTGGCCAACGCTCGCCGGCTCGTCGCCACCGGCGCCGCGGCGCCGGACGAGTTGCGCGAGCTGGTCCGCACCACCCAGGCGCGCATCGAGGCCGCCGCCGCCGCGGTCGTGCGCGCGCCGAAGCTCACGAGCGTGGCCGAGATCGTCCGCCCGCTCGCACCCTACGACGAGGTTGCCATCCGCGCCGTCGCGCGCGAACAGGCCGCGCCCGAGGTCCGGCGCGAGCATTTCGGCACCTTGCCGGAAAAGGAGACCGCGCCGCTGAAGCGGACGCTCTGCGCCCACGTCAACGCCGCGCTCGCGGACGAGATGCTGCGCTTCCCCGAGATCAGCGTGTTCGGCGAGGACGTCGGCCGGAAGGGCGGCGTCTACGGCGCGACGCAGGGGCTGCAGAAGGCCTTCGGCCCGCACCGCTGCTTCGACACGCTGCTCGACGAGACGACGATCCTCGGCACTGCGCAGGGCGCGGCGATGGCGGGGTTGCTGCCGATCCCCGAGATCCAATACCTCGCCTACCTCCACAACGCGCTCGACCAGCTCCGCGGCGAGGCGTGCTCGCTCCAGTATTTCTCCAACGGCCAGTTCGCCAACCCGATGGTCGTGCGCGTGCAGGGCCTGGCCTACCAGAAGGGCTTTGGCGGCCACTTCCACAACGACAACTCGATTGGCGCGCTGCGCGACATCCCGGGCCTGCTCGTCGGCGTGCCCGCGCGCGGCGACGACGCGGCGATGATGCTGCGCGGCCTGGTGGCGACGGCGCGGGCGTGCGGACGCGTGGCGGTCTTCATCGAGCCCATCGCCCTCTACCACGAGCGCGACCTCCACGCCGAGGGCGACGGCGCCTGGCTGTTCGACTACCCGACGCCCGAGCGGATGCTCCTGCCCGGCGAGGTCGGCGTCTACCACCCGAAGGCGAAGGACCTCCTGATCGTCACCTACGGCAACGGCGTGCGCCTCTCGCTGCGCGCCGCGAAGCTGCTCGCGGAAAAGAATATCTCCGCCCGCGTGCTCGACCTGCGCTGGCTGAACCCGCTGCCGCTCGACGCGATCCGGAAGCACGCCGCCGCCTGCGGCCGCGTGCTGGTGGCCGACGAATGCCGGGCCACCGCCGGCGGCATCGCGGACGCCGTGATCGCCGCGCTGGCGGAGTCGGGCTTTGCCGGGCCCCTGGCCTCGGTGCGCGCGGTCGACACCTACGTGCCGCTCGCCGCCGCGGCCAATCTCGTGCTCATCTCCGACCGGCAGATCGCGGCGGCGGCGGAAAAGCTGGCTGGCCGGTAGGACGCGATCGCGTGGGCGTGCCGGGCTGGATCTGCCGCGGCCTGGTGGCCTCGCGGCGCGGCGCCTCAGTTTGTCCCCGGCGCCTCGTTCGCGCGCTCGACCATGCGGGCGAGGTAGTGCTGCTCGGGGCCGACGTGGGCGAGCTGGAGGGCGCGGCGGAAACTCGCCGCGGCGGCGCGGTGGTTCTTCAGGCGCCAGTGCAGCTCGCCCTCGACGGCGTGGAGCAGGTGAAGCTTCTCGAGCCGGTCGCGCTGCGGGATCGCGGCGATGGCGTCGAGTCCGGCCTGCGGGCCGCGGAGGTGGGCGACGGCGACGGCGCGGTTGAGCGCGACGATCGGGGACGGCTTCATCCGCAGCAGCTCGTCGTAGTGGCTGAGGATGCGCGTCCAGTCGGTCGAGGCATAGTCGGGCGCCGTGCAGTGGATGGCAGCGATCCCGGCCTGCAGGTGGTATTCGCTGATCTCGGTGCCCTGGGCGGCGGCGACGAGCTCGAAGAGCCCGCGGCCGATCAGCGCCTGGTCCCATTTCGAGCGATCCTGGTCGTCGAGGCGCAGCAGCCCGCCGTGTTCGTCGAGC
Source organism: Oleiharenicola sp. Vm1 (assembly GCF_047777955.1). Lineage (GTDB taxonomy): Bacteria > Verrucomicrobiota > Verrucomicrobiia > Opitutales > Opitutaceae > Didemnitutus. The sequence goes on along the minus strand of NZ_CP180537.1, from coordinate 3,422,733 downwards.
CGGGAGGAAGCGCGCCGCGGTGAGGAGCATCAGGGCGAGCAGCGCATGGCTGCGCGGGGTGTCGCCGGCGGGGTGGGCGACGAGCAGGGTGAGGAGCCGGATGGCTTCGTCGCAGAGGTCCACGCGCAGGAGGCGGTCGCCGGTGGAGGCCTTGTAGCCCTCGTTGAAAAGCAGGTAGAGCGTCGCCAGCACGCCGTCGAGCCGGACGGCGAGTTCGGTGGCGGCGGGGATGTCGAAGCCGATGCCGGCGTCCGCGATGCGCTGCTTGGTGCGGGTGAGCTGCTTCTCGATGGCGGCGTCGCTGCTGAGGAACGCGCGGGCGATCTCGCCGGTGCTGAAGCCGCAGAGGACCTTGAGCGCGAGCACGACCTGGGCGTCGGGGGCGATCGAGGGGTGGCAGCAGACGAAGAGCAGCCGCAGCGTGTCGTCGCGGATCGCGGGGGCGTCGCCGGCGATGTCCTCCGCGGGCGAGCGGGTCTGGTCGAGGAAGGTGACGATCGCGTCGGTCTTGGCCCCGGACATGCGTTGGTGGCGCAGGGCGTCCTTGGCGAGGTTCATGGCGACGCGGGTGATCCACGCCGAGGGGTTGGCGGGGACGCCGCCCATCGACCACGAGTGCAGCGCCTTCATCAGCGCCTCCTGGGCGATGTCCTCGGCCAGCGAGAGGTGCTGCACGCCGAGCAGGCGGATGAGCGCGCCGTGGAGGCGGCCGGTCTCGTGGCGGAAGAAATGCTCGACGAGCTGCGCCGGCTGCCCGCCGGCGGGGCGGTCGGCGGCCGCGACGGCGCCCGAGCGCGGCAGCGGCAGGGCGATCGGCGGGATGTCCTTCGGTGCGGGCATGCGCGCGGGCGTCAGGCCTTGGCGACTTCGGGGGCGGCGTTGGTGGTCACGCCGAGGTGGCAGTGCGGGGTCAGCTCGCGGATCTCGATCTTCATGCCGTGCTCGAGGCCGGGGTGGCGCTGGGCGATGGCGGTCGCGTCGGCGAGCGAGCCGACGTGCAGCTTCACGTAGCCGGCGACGGCCTCCTTCGCTTCGGCGAACGGCCCGTCGACCACGCGCGAGCCGCCGGGGCCGGAGACGACGCGGATTTCGAGCTCGAGCGGCTGGCCTTCGCTGGCCTGGCCGGTGCGGACGAGTCCTTCGAACCAGTCGTTCCAGCGCGTGATCAGCTGCTGGCGCTGCTCCGGCGAGAGGTGGGCGAAGACTTCCGGGCCGGTGTTGCGGAACAGAAGCAGGTAGGTGGGCGGAAGGGCAGGGGTGCTCATGGCGTGGAAGAAGCGGGTTCATCTCTACGACGAACGAGCCGCGGGAGAAAGGACAGAGTGCCCCGTGGATTCTTTTCGGGAAAACCTCCGATCCCGGCGCGCGCTTTTCGCCGTGCGCAGCGGGCCCCGAGCCGTCAGTCTGCCGGGCGTCCCGGAAATTCCACGCCCCCTGTCCGGAAAGTCGCGGTCCGTTCGTCGAGAGGATGATCGCGCGCCCTGCCGCGACGCATCGACTCCCCTCCATGTCCTTCCCGTCCGCCTCCCTGTCAGCCGACCCGGCCTGCCAACTCACGACCGTGCGTCTCCTCCCGCTTCCGTGCTGGGGCGGACGCCGCGCGGCCGGCTCGCGGAGCCGCCAGGATCAGATCGTCGCGCTTTTCCCCATGGTCCTCGCGTCGCGCCGCCCCGCCGTCGCTATCGCCGTGCCGGCCCCGGACCGCGCGGCTGCGCTCCCCCGCTTGTCCGCTTTTGCCTCATGAACACCGCTGAAACCCCTCGCGCCTCGCGCGCATTTCCGCCACCGCCGCGCGTCTCCTGCTCGGACTGGTCTTCTTCGTCTTCGGCCTGGGCGCGCTGCTGAACTGGTTCCCGGCGCCGCCGCCCGAGGCGCTGCCGCCGAAGCTCGTTGCCTTCGACGCCGCGCTCCGCGGCAGCTACCTGTTCGGCCTGCTCAAGGGCACCGAGACCGCCATGGGCGCGCTGCTCCTGCTCAACCGCTTCGTGCCGCTCGCGCTGGTGATCCTGGCGCCGATCATCCTCAACATCGTGCTCGTGCACGCGTCGATGGCGCCGTCCGGCCTGCCGGTCGCGACCGTCGTGCTCGTGCTCGAGCTCTACCTCGCCTGGGTGCACCGGCGCGCCTACGCGCCGCTGCTGGCCGCCCGCTCCGCCTGACCGTCACTCGCCCCCGCTTTCCTCCCATGATCCTCAAAATCCTCCTCGTCCTCGCCCTGCTCGTCGCCGCCGTTCTCCTTTTCGCGGCCACCCGCCCCGCCACGTTCCGCGTTGAACGTTCCATCGCCATCGCGGCCCCGGCCGGCGCGCTCTTCCCGCGCCTGAACGACCTTCACCAAGTCCACGAGTGGTCGCCGTGGAAGGAGAAGGACCCGAACGCGACCTACACCTTCGAGGGGCCGGCCGCGGGCGTCGGCGCCTCCCAGTCCTGGTCCGGCAACAGCGCGGTCGGCGCCGGCAAGCAGACCATCGTCGAGAGCCGCCAGAACGAGCTCGTGCGCCTCAAACTCGAGTTCCTCAAGCCGATGGAGGGCGTCTGCGACGCCACGTTCACGCTGCGGCCCGAGGGCGGCGCCACGCGCGTGACCTGGACGATGGCGGGCGAGAACAACTTCCTCGGGAAGGTCTTCTGCCTGTTCGTGAACCAGGACAAGATGATCGGCGGCGAGTTCGAGAAAGGCCTCGCCACGCTCAAGCGCACCAGCGAGTCCGCGCTCGCCAAGACCAACTGACTGCCGCTTCCTTCCGCCATGCCCACCTACGTCGATGGCTACGTCCTGCCGGTGAAAACCCGCCGGCTCGCCCAATACCGCGCGATGGCCGCCAGAGCCGCCCGGATCTGGAAGAAACACGGCGCGCTCAGCTACTGCGAGGCGGCGGCCGAGGACATGAGCGCGAAGTTCTGCCCGTCCTTCGCCAAGCTCGTGAAGCCGAAGCGCGGCGAGACGATCGTCCTCGCCTTCGTGACCTTCAAGTCCCGCGCCCACCGCGACAAGGTGAACGCCGCCGTGATGCAGGACCCCGAGCTCTGCGCCGGCCTGGACATGAAAAACCTGCCGTTCGATCCCCGGCGGATGAGCTACGGCGGATTCTCCGCCCTCGTCGAGGCCTGAGCCGATGACCGACGACGCCGAGTTGCGAACGCGCCTGCGCGAGTTGCAGGCCGAGCTGGTCGAATCCGCGGCCACGCTCGACCGGCGCGGGCGGCTCGACGCCGCCGACCTCGCGCTCGCGGTGTCGGCCCGCCTCGGCGAGCTCCTCGCCGCCTCAGCCGAACATCAGCCGGCAGATCGCCACTGACGCCACGACGCCGATGAAGTCGGCGAACAGCCCGGCCGCGACCGCGTGCCGCGTGCGGCGGATGCCGACAGAGCCGAAGTAGACCGCGATGACGTAGAACGTCGTCTCGGTGCTGCCGTAGATCGTGCCCGCGATGCGGGAGACCAGCGAGTCGGGCCCGGTCGTCTGCACGAGCTCGGAGAACATCGCCAGCGACGCGCTGCCGCTGAGCGGCCGGACGAGCGCGAGCGGCAGCAGGTCGGGCGGAAAGCCGAGCGGCACCAGCACGGGCGCGAGCAGGCTTTTCATCGCCTCGATGCCGCCGGCGCCGCGGAACATGCCGATGGCCACCAGGATCGCGACGAGAAACGGCACCACCCGCGTCGCCACCCCGAAGCCGTCCTTCGCGCCCTCGATGAACTCCTCGTAGATCTTCACCCGCCGCAGCGCGGCGTAGAGCGGGAAGAACAGGAGCATCAGCGGCACCGCCAGCAACGAGAGCGTGCCGACGGCGCGGAGAAAGAGGGAGGAAGCGGCCGCGTCGCCAGCCGCCGGCAGCGCGACGTTGGCCGGGAAGATCGCGTGGTGCAGCTCGCTCGTGAGCGTGCGATAGCTCTGCGGCGCCAGCACGATCCAGGCGAAGAGCGCGGCGCACGCCAGGCCCAGCAGCGCCAGCGTCGCCTTCCCGCCGCGGGTGAGCGGGGCGGGCTCGGGAAGCGCGACGTCCGCGGGCGCGGCGGTCGCGGCGGCCCCCGGCGCGGCCCCTGCGCCCGGCTCGGCGCGGAACGCCCGCCAGCGCTGCAGCCACTTCACGGCGCTGATGCCCGCGAGGGTGGAGAACGTGGTCGCGATCAAGGCGGTGCCGACGATCGCGGTCGGGTCCTTGGAGCCCTGCGCGGCGAGGATGGCGATCGCAGTGGCGGGGAGCAGCTGGATGCTGCTGGTGTTGATCGCGAGGAACATCACCATCGCGTCGGTCGCGGTCCCGGGCGTCTTGTTCAGCGTTTCGAGGTCGCGCATCGCGCGCAGGCCGAGCGGGGTGGCGGCGTTGGACAGGCCGAGCATGTTCGCCGCCATGTTCATCAGCATCGAGCCCTGCGCCGGGTGATCGGCCGGCACGTCGGGAAACAGCCACTTCATGACCGGGCGCAGGGCGCGGGCGAGGACCTGCACGAGGCCGCTGCGCTCCGCGAGCCGCATGAGGCCGAGCCAGAGCGCCATCACGCCGACGAGCGGCAGCGCGATCTTCATCACCGCGGTCTCGGCCATGCCGAACGCGCCCGAGGTCACCTCCGCGAGCCGGCCGGTCGCGGCGCCGATGAGCACGGCCAGCGTGACGAGGGCGAGCCAGAGGTAGTTCAGCATCGGGGCCGGAGTGTTGGCGGCGGATTTTTCCCCGGCGAGCGAAAACACGCCCGGCACAGTGGACCATCGCCCGAGGCATACGCCGGCTTGGCGCTTTCCTTGTCCGCCGCGGGCGCTAGAAACACCGGCCATGAAGAACGTCGTGGAAATCCACCGCCTTGCCGCTCCGTTCCCCAAGCCCCAAGCGCTCTACGTCGATGGTCCGACGCTCTGGGTCAGCTCGCGAACGACCCGCAAGCTCTACACCGTCGACCGGGCGACGATGCAGGTAACCTGGGAAACCAGCGCGCCCGGCGCGGTCACGCCCTGGGGCGTGACCAAGATGGCGGGCGACATCTACGCCGTGCTCGGCACGGACGCCGACGGCGTCGACGACCGCACGATCGGCCGGTGCATCCCGGGGCGCGGCTTCGATCCGGCCTTCAGCTGGAACTGCCCGGACCGCCTCGGCTCGCACCTGTCCTTCGACGGGCAGTCGCTCGTGCTCAGCCAGTGGTATGGCCAGAAGCTCTGCGCCTTCGACGCCGCGGGACAGGTGCGACGCACGTGGCCGGCGCCGCATCCCGTGCCGGGTCACTGTTTCGCCCAGGGCGCCTTCTGGCTGCTCACCGTCGAGGACGAGGAGAGCGACGACTACTGGATCACGCGCCTCGACCCGAAGACCGGCCGCAGCGAGGACGTGGCCCGCGTGGGCTTCTCCGCGCGCGCCCTGGCGTTCGACGGCACGCATTTCTGGACCAATCACCGCGAGGCGAACCAGATCGTGTGCTTCGCCCTGCCGTCCTGAATGCGGCCATGAAACGGCTCCTGCTCTTCCTCCTGGTCCTCGCCGCCGGGCTTCGCGCCGCGGAGGCGCCGCGCGTCAGCGATCCGTCCGGGGTCCTGCCGCCCGCGGCGGTGGCGGCGCTTGAGGCCCAGGCGGTGGAGTTCGAGCGCGCGACCGGCGTGCAGTTGCGGGTGGCGTTCCACGCGCAGTCGCCCACCGCGCAGGAGGACGAGGTGCCGGGCGCCTACATGAAGGCGCTCGCCGGCCGCATCGGCACCGCCGAGGGCGGCGTGCTGGCGGTTTATTTTGCCGACGACCCGGACTGGCGCCTCTGGATCGGCGACGCGCTGACGGAGCGCTTTGCCCGCCGCAAAGGCACCGTCGCCGAGCTCACGGAGAACCGGGCGATCCACGACGCGAAGGAGGCGGTCTTCGCCGCCGCCAAGGCGAAGGCGGACGCCGCGGAGAAGGACCGGAAGTCGCCCCGCCATCTCGAGCGGGAGGCGGAGGCGCTGATCGCGGAGTTGCAGCGGCGCTTCGCGCGCTGAGGCGCTGGAGGCGGATACGCGGGGAGTGGCGCGGCCCGCGGCCGAAGCCGGCGGCGCGACGTGCGATTTGCCCTTGTCGCGTGCGAGGGCGGCCGGCAGAAACGCCGCCCTTTTTCATGCAAGCGCAGACCCAGCAGGTTCCCCTCGACAAGATCAACCTCTTCGGCGGCACGCAGACGCGGATGAAGACGAACGACGACGCCGTCGAAAGCTATGCGGAGGAGATGATGCGCGGCACGGTGTTCCCGCCCATCGACCTGTATTTCGACGGCAGCACCTACTGGCTGGCGGACGGATTTCACCGGTTCCTCGCCACCAAGCGCAACGGCACGCCGGCCATCGCCGCGACGGTGCAGCCCGGCGGGCGCACCGAGGCGCTGCGCCACGCGCTCGGCGCGAACGCGACCAACGGCGTCTACCGCACCAACGGCGACAAGCGCAACGCGGTCGAGATCGCGCTCGAGGAGTGGCCCGAGCTGGCGAACGCCGCGCTCGCGGAGATCTGCAAGGTGTCGGCGGAACTCGTGCGCGGCTGCCGCCAGCAGCTGGTGAAGGCCGGCCGGATTCCCGAGGTGATGACCGTGCAGGGACGCGACGGGAAAATGTATCCCGGCGCGATCGAGCGCCAGCCGCGGGGCAAGACCGAGGGCGCGTCGAGCGACAAGGGCGGCGGCGGAGGCGGGGGCGGCTTTGCCCCGGGCAAGGGGGACGGCGGCGCGCTCGGCGGCAGCACGAGCGAACTCGAACAGGAGGCGCGCCAGATGATCCGCAACGGCGAGATCAATCCGTTCGAACTGGCGAAGATGTCCAGCGCCACGCCGCTCGACTACGCGGCCGCCACGATCAAGTTGCTCGGGACGATGCGCCGCGATCATCCGCAACGGCGCGAAGGCCTGGTGAAGCTGCGCGACTGGATCGAGCGCGAGCTGCGCGGGGAAAACGCGGAGGCGGCCCGCGCGGCGGGCGCGTAGCGGGGAAGGGGCGGCCGGCGCGCGGCGTCAGTCCGCCGTCTCGTTGTAGAGCTCGCGGCCGATGAGGATGCGGCGAATTTCGTTCGTGCCGGCGCCGATGTCGTAGAGCTTGGCGTCGCGCAGCAGGCGGCCGGTCGGATACTCGTTGATGTAGCCGTTGCCGCCGAGCGCCTGGATGGCCTCGAGGGCGACCTTCACGCCGCGTTCGGAGGCGTAGAGGATGCAGGCCGCGGCGTCCTTGCGCGCGGCGCGGCCGGCGCCGGCGTCGAGCGAGCGAGCGACCTGGTAGCTGAAGGCGCGGGCGCTTTGCAGGGCGACATACATGTCGGCGATCTTGCCCTGCATCAGGCCGAAAGTGCCGATGGCGGAGCCGAACTGCTTCCGTGCGTGCACGTAGGGCAGCACGACGTCCAGCGCGGCCTGCATGATGCCGAGCGGGCCGCCGGAAAGCACGCAGCGCTCGGTGTCGAGGCCCTTCATGAGCACGCGCGAGCCGCCGTTGACCTCGCCGAGGACGTTCTCCTCGGGGATCTCGCAGTCGTCGAAGACGAGCTCACAAGTGTTCGAGCCGCGCATGCCGAGCTTGTCGAGCTTCTGGGCGGTCCGGAAGCCCTTCATGCCGCGCTCGACGAGAAAGGCCGTCATGGCCTTCGACCCCGCGTCCTTCGGGGCGGTGCGCATGTAGACGATGAGCACGTCGGCGTCGGGGCCGTTGGTGATCCACATTTTCGTGCCGTTGGCGATCCAGCGTCCGCCCTTCTTCACCGCGGTGCAGGCCATGGAGCCGACGACGTCGGAACCCGCGCCGGCCTCGGACATGGCGAGCGCGCCGACAAACCGGCCCGAGCACAGCTTGGGCAGGAAGCGCGCGCGCTGCTCCGCGTTGCCGTTCAGGTAGAGGTTGTTGACGCAGAGGTTCGCGTGCGCGCCGTAGGCGAGGCCGACGGAAGCGGAGGCGCGGGAAATCTCCTCCATCGCGACGAGGTGCGCGAGGTAGCCCATGGCGCTGCCGCCGAATTCCTCGGCGACGGTGATGCCGAGCAGGCCGAGCTCGCCGAACTTCCGCCACAGGTCGTGCGGGAAGTCGTTCTTTTCGTCGATCGCCGCGGCGCGCGGGGCGATCTCCTTGGCGGCGAAATCGCGCACCGTCTGGCGCAGGGCGTCGATCTCTTCGGTCAGCGAGGGAGCGAGATTCATCGTGGGGTGCCCCGAACAAAGGCCGCGCGTTTGTCATAAGCAACCGCCGCACGACGGCGCGGGCGCGTTATCACAAACGCGAATGGCCCGTTTCGAACGCCTCACACCGGGGAATTTTCCGGCGCGGCGCTCCGTGTTTTCCCATCACGCCCTACAGGGACCAGAGCAGGCCGAAGGTGAAAAGGCCCATGCCGCCGAGGGCAAAGACGAGGCTGGTGAGGCTTTGCAGCGCGATGCCGCCGCCGAGGAGCAGGGCGTTGCCGACGACGAGCAGGATCCAGAATCCCCTCCCACGGCGTGCAACCTGGAAATGTTCGGGCGCGACGCCGTCGAGGTCGGCGTCGTCGATCTGGGGACCGGCGCCGGGCGCGTCGGGCACGCGCTCGAACGCGGCCGCGACCCCGCCGAGCGGGTTGCGCGCGGGCGCCGCGGGGAGCGCCGCGTCGCTCCGGACTTCTCCGCTCCGGCCGGGGCCGTGCGCTCAACCTGCTTCGGGAAAAGGCGCATCCACAGCGCCGTCGAGCGCACCGGCACGAGCGCAGGCTCGTCCTCGCGGCGGATCAGCGTCTCGGGCGTGAGCTGGCCGAGGTAAACGAGGGACTCAAGTTCCCCGACCGTGAGCGGGCCGCGGGTCTGGTCGCCGACTTGGATGAGATAACCGGTGCTGTCTTCGTCAGAGAGTCGCGGGGGCATGAGGAGTCGCACCCTTGGCCCAGGAGGGTCTGACGACTCAACTGCGCGTGCGGGAGCGAGGCAAGCGAGGTTTGCGGCCCCGGCGCGCGGCCCGGCTCAGCCGACCCAGGCGCGCGCGTTGTGGAAGAGCTGCATCCAGGGGATTCTTCGCCCCAGCCGGCGGGGGCCCAGCTGTGGTTGAGCGTGCGGATCGTGCGCTCGGGGTGCGGCATCATGATCGTGACGCGGCCGGTGGTGGTCGTGAGCGCGGTCATGCCGAAGGGCGATCCGTTCGGGTTGAGCGGATAGGATTCCGTCGGCGCGTGGAAGTTGTCGACGTAGCGGCCGGCGACGAGGCCGGACGCGCTGCAGGCGCGCGCGGCGTCGGCGCTCTTGAACTCGGTGAAGCCCTCGCCGTGCGACACGACGACCGGGAGGACCGAGCCCGCCATGCCGCGGAAGAGCACGCTCGGGCTGTCCTCGACCTGGAGCGAGACGTAGCGCGCCTCGAAGCGCTCGGACCGGTTCTGCACGAAGCGCGGCCAGTGGTCGGCGCCGGGGATGAGCGAGTGGAGGTTGCTCATCATCTGGCAGCCGTTGCACACGCCGAGGGCGAAGGCGTCCTCGCGGGCGAAGAAGGCGGCGAACTCGGCGCGGGCGCGCTCGTGGAAGAGGATGCTCTTGGCCCAGCCTTCGCCGGCGCCGAGGACGTCGCCGTAGCTGAAGCCGCCGCAGGCCGCGAGGCCGCGGAAATCGCGCAGCGAGACGCGGCCGCGGAGGATGTCCGTCATGTGCACGTCGACGGCGGTGAAGCCGGCCCGGGTGAACGCGGCGGCCATCTCCACCTCGCCGTTCACGCCCTGCTCGCGGAGGATCGCGACCTTGGGGCGCTTCGCGCCGGGTTGAGAGTTGAGAGTTGAGAGTCGAGAGCCGAACGCTGACGGCTGGACGCTGAACGTGAGCTTGGGCGTGATGCCGGGGTTGTCGCGCTGGAGCTTGAGCTGGAATTCCTGCTCGGCGCAGGCGGGGTTGTCGCGGAGCGCCTGGATGCGGCGCGTGACGTCGGACCAGAGCGCGCGGAGGGCGAAGAGGTCCTCGTCGTAGAGCGCGCGGCCGGCCTGCTTGATGACGACACGGTGCGCGGCGTTGAGCTTGCCGATGACGGCGGTGCAGGCCTTGAAGCCGTGGGCGCGCAGGGCAAGGACGACGTGGTCGAGGTCGGACGCGCGGACCTGGAGGACGGCGCCGAGCTCCTCGGCGAAAAGCTGGCCGAAGACGCTCGGGGCGTTGTCGCTCAGTTTGATCGCGGCGGCGGGCAGATCGAGCTCGATGCCGGTGTGGCCGGCGAAGGCCATCTCGACTGCGGTGGCAAGCAGGCCGCCGTCGGAGCGGTCGTGGTAGGCGAGGAGCTTTTGTTCGCGGCCGAGCTGCTGGATGACGGCCCAGAAGTTCTTGAGGTCCTCGGCGCGGTCGACGTCGGGGGCGGCGGCGCCGGTCTGGTTGAGCACCTGGGCGAGCAGCGACCCGCCGAGGCGGTTCTGGCCGCGGCCGAGGTCGACGAGGAGGAGGACGGAATCGTCGACGTGCTGGAGCTGCGGCGTGAGCGTGAGGCGGACGTCCTCGACGGCGGCGAAGGCGGAGACGATGAGCGAGACCGGCGCGGTCATGCGCTTTTCGGTGGCGCCGTCCTTCCAGACCGTGCTCATGCTCATCGAGTCCTTGCCGACGGGGATGGTGATGCCGAGGGCGGGGCAGAGCTCCATGCCGACGGCTTGCACGGCGGCGTAGAGATCGGCGCCGTCGCTGCCGACGGCGGGCGCGGCCATCCAGTTGGCGGAGAGGTTGACCTTGCCCAGCGCGCCGACCTGCGCGGCGGCGAGGTTGGTGAGCGCCTCGCCGACAGCAAGGCGGGCGGACGCGGCGGCGTTGTTGATCGCCACGGGCGTGCGCTCGCCCATCGCCATCGCCTCGCCGGTGGTGACGTCGAACGCGGCGACGGTGACGCCGCAGTCGGCGACGGGCACCTGCCAGGGGCCGACGAACTGGTCGCGCGCGATGAGGCCGCCGACGGAGCGGTCGCCGATGGAAATGAGGAAGGTCTTGTCCGCGACGGTCGGGTGCGAGAGCACGCGGCGGATCGCCTCGGCCAGCGTGACGTCGCCGAGCGAGAGCGGCTTCAGCGCGCGGGTGGCGGACGAGGCCTGGCGGTGCATGCGCGGCGGTTTGCCGAGCAGGACGTCGAGCGGAAGATCGATCGGCTGGTTCTGGAAATGCGGGTCCTCGACCACGAGGCGCTTCTCCTCGGTGGCCTCGCCCACGACGGCGAACGGGCAGCGCTCGCGCTCGCAGAGGGCGGCGAAGGTGTCGATCCGGTCGGCCGGCACGGCGAGGACGTAGCGCTCTTGCGACTCGTTGCACCACAGCTCGAGCGGGCTCATGCCCGGCTCGTCGTTCGGCACCTTGCGCAGGTTGAAGCGGCCGCCGCGGCCGCCGTCGTTCACGAGTTCGGGCAGGGCGTTGGAGAGGCCGCCGGCGCCGACGTCGTGGATGAAGGAGATGGGGTTGGCGTCGCCGAGCGCCCAGCAGCGGTCGATGACCTCCTGGCAGCGGCGCTCCATCTCGGCGTTGTCGCGCTGGACGGAGGCGAAATCGAGGTCCTCCGCGCCCGCGCCGGTGGCCATCGAGCTGGCGGCGCCGCCGCCGAGGCCGATGAGCATGGCGGGTCCGCCGAGGACGACGAGCTTGTCGCCCGGGTTGATCACGCCCTTCTGCACGTGATCGGAGCGGATGTTGCCGAGGCCGCCGGCGAGCATGATGGGCTTGTGGTAACCCCGCAGCTCCGTGGCGGGAGGCAGCTGAGAGCCTAGAGCTGAGAGCTGAGAGCCTGATCCGGTCTGGCTCTTAGCTTTAGACTCTTGGCTCTGAGCTGAAGCGGCGGGCACCGCCGCTTCGTAGGTCCTGAAGTAGCCGTTGATCGCGGGGCGGCCGAACTCGTTGTTGAAGGCGGCGCCGCCGAGCGGGCCCTCGATCATGATGTCGAGGGCGGAGACGATGCGGCCGGGCTTGCCGAAGTCCTTTTCCCACGGCTGCACCGCGCCGGGCAGCCGGAGGTTCGAGACGGTGAAGCCGACGAGGCCGGCCTTGGGCTTCGCGCCGCGGCCGGTGGCGCCCTCGTCGCGGATCTCGCCGCCGGAGCCGGTGGCGGCGCCGGGGAAGGGCGAGATGGCGGTCGGGTGGTTGTGCGTCTCGACCTTGCAGAGCAGGTGGATGTCCTCGGCCGACGCGACGTATTCGCCCGTCCGCGGGTCGGCGAAGAAGCGGCCGCCGCGCGAGCCGGCGAGGACGGCGGCGTTGTCCTTGTAGGCGGAGAGGATGCCGTCGCGGTGCAGCTGGTAGGTGTTCTTGATCATCTGGAACAGCGAGCGGTCGCGCGGCTGTCCATCGATCTCCCAGGAGGCGTTGAAAATCTTGTGGCGGCAGTGTTCGGAGTTGGCCTGCGCGAACATCATCAGCTCCACGTCGTGCGGGTCGCGACCGAGTTTGGTGAAGGCGGCGACGAGGTAGTCGATCTCGTCCTCGGCGAGGGCCAGGCCGAGGGACTTGTTCGCCGCGACGAGGGCGGCGCGGCCCTGGGCGAGCACGGGCACGCTCGTGAGCGGGCGCGGCGACTCGTGGCGGAAGAGCGCGGCGCAGGACGCGAGGTCGGGGAAGACCACCTGCGTCATGCGGTCGTGGATGCGCGCGGCGAGCTGAGCGGCTTGTTGGGAGTTGAGGGTTGAGGGTTGAGAGTCGGATGTGGTGCCGAGATCGAAAGTAAACGACGTGACGCGCTCGATGCGGGCGATCTTCGTGAGGTCGCAGATGTGCGCGATGTCGGTGGCCTTGGAGGACCAGGGCGAGAGGGTGCCGGGGCGCGGGGCGACGACGAGCGTCAGGCCGGTCACGCTCTCGGCGGCGCGGCTCGGGCCGTAGGTGAGGATTTGCTCGAGGACGTCGCGCTCGGCGGCGGTGAGGTCGGCGGTCGTCTCGACGACGTGCACGAACTCGGTGCCGATGGCGCGCACGGGAAGGCCGGCGGCCGTGAGGTCTTGCAGCAGCTTCTGGAGGCGGAAGGTCGAGAGGGCGGGCGAACCGCGGAGCGTCAGCATGAGTCCAGTCAGGTTCGCGCGGGGCGGGGCGGCGTCAAGCGGCGTAACCGGCACAGCACAGTTCCGCGTGTCAAACTGTGCCGGTGCCCCGCCGCCGCCCGGCGTGGCGGGAATTTTCCCGGGCGTTTGACGCGCGAAACCGAGAAAGCCGTTGACCAATTCGCGGTCGCGCCAACTCTACGCTTTCCCACCCGATGAGCGAATTTCTCTCCCACGAATGCGGCATCGCCCTGATCCGGCTGAAGCAGCCGCTCTCCTACTACCAGGAGAAATACGGCTCGCCGCTCTGGGGCCTCTACCAGCTCTTCCTCCTGATGGAGAAACAGCACAACCGCGGGCAGGACGGCGCGGGCGTGGCCTGCGTGAAGTTCGACGTGCCGGCGGGCGAGCCCTACATGTTCCGCGAGCGCAACGTGGAGTCGAACCCGCTGGACAAGATCTTCCAGCCGCTGATCGCACGCTACAATCAGCTGGTGGGCGAGGGGACGGTGCATCCGGAGTTTCCCGACACGGCGAAGAAGAACTTCGATTTCTGCGGCGAGCTCTACCTCGGCCACCTCCGCTACGGCACCTCGGGCGGCTACAATCTCAGCGCCTGCCACCCGTATTTCCGCCGCAGCTCCTGGCCGACCCGCAACCTCGTCCTCGCGGGCAATTTCAACATGACCAACACGGCGGTGCTCAACGCCGCCCTGACCGCGACCGGCCAGCACCCGATCTTCGCCACCGACACCCAGGCGCTGCTCGAGATGCTCGGCCACGGGCTCGACGAGCACCACGAGGAGCTCTACCGGGCGTTCAAGGCCCGCGGCCTGCCCGGCACCGAGATCTCGCGCCGGATCAGCGAGGACATGGACCCGGCGGCGGTGCTCCGCGACGTCTCCGCCCAGTGGGACGGCGGCTACACCCTCATCGGCGCGCTGGGCAACGGCGACGCCTTCGTCACGCGCGACCCGTCGGGCATCCGTCCGTGCCACTGGTTCGAGGACGACGAGGTGGTGGCCTTCGCCTCCGAGCGCGCGCCGCTCTGCACGGTTTTCCAGCGCCAGCCCTCCGAGGTGCGCGAGCTCGAGCCTGGCACGGCCGTCGTGGTCAAGAAGCGCGGCACGGTGCGCGTCGAGCGCGTGAAGGCCGCGCTGCCGCGCGCGCAGTGCACCTTCGAGCGCATCTATTTCTCGCGCGGCAACGACGCCGACATCTACCGCGAGCGCAAGGCGCTCGGCGCCGAGCTGGCGACGCCGATCCTCGCCGCCATCGACCGCAACCTCGAGCACACCATCTTCAGCTTCGTGCCCAACACCGCCGAGGTCGCCTACCTCGGCCTGATGAGCGAGCTGCGCTTCCGCCGCCGTGCCGAGGTGAAGCAGGACCTGCTCGACCGCGCCAAGGCCGGCACGCTCGACGAGGCCGCAGTCGACGAACTCATCCTCCGCAACTGGCCGCGCGGCGAGAAGATCGTCTCCAAGGACGCCAAGCTCCGCACCTTCATCGGCCAAGAGAAGTGGCGCAACAACCTCGCCTCGCACGTCTACGACGTCACCTACGGCATCGTCGCGCCCGAGGACAACCTCGTGTGCATCGACGACTCGATCGTCCGCGGCACGACGCTCCGCCGCTCGATCCTGCGCATCCTCGGCCGGCTCAATCCCAAGAAAATCGTCATCGCCTCGACCGCCCCGCAGATCCGCTACCCGGATTGCTACGGCATCGACATGTCCGAGATCGGCAAGTTCATCGCCTTCGAGGCCGCCATCGCGCTGCTGAAGGAGCGCGGCCAGGCCGCGTTGATCGAGGAGGTCTACCGCCTCTGCCGCGCCGAGGTCGACACGCCGTCGGCCGAGCCGGTCAACCACGTGCGCAAGATCTACGAGCCGTTCACCGCCGAGGAGGTCTCGCAGAAGATCACCGAGCTCGTCACGCCGAAGCACACGGAGTGGAAGGGCGAGGTGCAGATCATCTTCCAGTCGATCGAGAGCCTGCACCGCGCGCTGCCGCACCACACCGGCGACTGGTATTTCACCGGCAAGTATCCCACGCCCGGCGGCTACCGCGTCGCGAATCAGGCCTTCGTGAACTACTTCGAGAAAGCCGAAGGCCGGGCTTACTAATCCTTTTGCCCGCGGAATACACGGAACACACCGAATGCCCTGTTTATTTTCCGTGTCTTCCGTGCATTCCGTGGGCCTCTTCTGATGTCGCTGTCCTACGAATCCTCCGGCGTTAACTACGACCAACTCGACGCGTTCAAGCGCGCCTGCCAGCGCGCGGCGAAGACGACGGCGGTCGCCCTCGAGGCCCACGGCTACGCCGAGCCGGCGAGCACGCGCGGCGAGAGCGCCTACCTGATGGAGGCGGCCGACCACTACCTCGCGCACGTCGAGGAGGGCCTCGGCACCAAGAACCTCGTGGCGGACGCCGTCTACGCGCAGACCGGGAAGAATTTCTACCGCGAGATCGCCATCGACACCGTCGCGGCGATCGTGAACGACCTCGTCACCTGCGGCGCGCTGCCGATCTCCGTCGCCATGCACGCGGCGGTGGGCGAGTCCGCCTGGTTCGCCGACGCCGCGCGCATGCAGGCGCTGGTCGACGGCTGGGCCGAGGGCTGCCGGCAGTCCGGCGCCGTCTGGGGCGGCGGCGAGACGCCGACCTTGCGCGGCATCGTCGAGAAGAACGCGATCGTCCTCGCGGGTTCGGCCATCGGCAAAATTGCGCCGAAATCCCTCCGCATCACCGGCGACGTGCGCGACGGCGACGCCATTGTCTTCCTCGCCAGCTCGGGCGTGCAGACCAACGGTCTGTCGCTGTGCCGCCTCATCGCCGAGCGCCTGCCGCAGGGCTACCAGACGCCGATCGGCCACGGCGACCCGCGCACCTACGGCGAGGCGCTGCTCGCGCCGTCGGTGATCTACGTCGACTTCGTGCGCGAGTGCCAGCAGCGCGGGCTCAAGCTCAACTACGTGGCCCACGTCACCGGCCACGGCTGGCGCAAGCTCATGCGCCTCGACGAGCCGTTCGTCTACGAGATCACCACGCCGCGCGAGCCGCTGGCGCTGTTCAAATTCCTCGAGCAGGCCGGCCCGATTTCGCGCCGCGAGATGTATGCGACCTTCAACCAGGGCGTCGGCTTCGCCGCCTACGTGGCGCCGGAGACCGCCGAGGCGGTCGTCGCGGCGGCGAAGGCCACCGGCTACGATGCGTGGCAGGCCGGCCGCGTCCGCAAGGAGGGCGCGCGCAAGGCGGTCGTCATTCCCTCGCTCGGCCTGGACTACGACGGCAGCACGCTGCAGGTGCGCTGAGCGGCAAAAAAACGCCGGACGGGCGGTCCGGCGTGGCGCGGGGCAGGGGAGCGGCCGGGAACTCAGCCCGAGCCGCTGCGCGTGACGACGTCGAGGATCAGCGTCTGCGGCGTCGTCTGGCCCTCGGTCTTCTGCTCCGTCTTCGTGGAGTCGCTGGTGCCCGTGGTGCCCGATTGCTGCGTGGTGTTCGTCTGCTGGGCGGCCTGCTGCTGTTCGGTCGTGGTGAAGGTCGTGGTCTGCTGGGCCTGCTGGATGCCCTGCGTGACGGCGATCGTGATCGCCTGCACTTCCTCGGCCGTGATCGGCTGGGTGGCGGAAACCTGCACGCCGGAGACCTGGTTGGTGGTCGGGTTGATCGTCGCGACGGCGTTGACCTGCTGGCCGTCGCTGACGTCCGTCTCCTGCGTGGTGCCGGTCTGGGTCGTGGTGCCGCTGGACACCTGCACGGTGCCGCTGAACCGCACCGTGCCCTCGGCCGTGCTGAGCGTGAAGGTGATCTGCCCGTTCGCCTCGAAGCGCATGACGATGCGGAACGTCGTGCCGCGGATGCCGGCGGCGCCGACCGGGGTCTTGATGTCGAAGGACGAGCCGCGGTCCTTGTTCAGCTTCTTCACGTTGCCCACCACTTCGCCGTAGGCGAGGTTGAGGCGGGTCTTGGAGACGTTGGGCTCGCGCTGGAGGGCGGCCACGGCGATGTCGTCCCCGAGGGGGTCCATCTTGAATTCCTCAATGGCCAGGCGGCTGCTGGCGCCGAGCTTGACGGACGAGCCGTTGGCGAAGACCAGCACCGCCCCCGAGTCCTTGTCCGTGATGACCGTGTCGGTTTCGATCAGGGCGGCGCCTTCGGTCAACGGGACCGGCGTCGTGCCGCCGAGGGGGATCTTCGCGACCGTGCCGCGCAGGAGCACGGCCTTGATGGCGCCCGCCTGGGTCTGGGCGAGAACGGCCAGCGGGGCGAAAGCGAGCGCGGCGACCAGCAGGAGCAGGCGGATGAACGGACGTCGGTTCATAGGCGTTGGGAATTGGACAAGGGAGTAGGGCAATCCCGCCGCGTTGGCGAGGGCGCACACTGAAACGGGGGCAAGTTTACAGTTCTTGCGTAAAACAAGGGCCGAACGGCTCGGTCGGCGCGGCGGGGTCGCGCTGGCCGCTCGGGACGTGCGGGAACGCGCGGCTTGGATCCGCGGGCGCCCGGTGGCGGTAGACGCCGCTCCTGCGCGGCCTGAGTTTGCGCTGTGCATTCCCGGCCGGGACGGGCACGCTGCCGGCATGGAAAAACGCCCGTTCAGCGAACTCGGCCTCTCGCCGGAAATCTTGAAGGCCGTCGACAAGATGGGCTTCGAGGAGGCGTCGCCCATCCAGACCGCCGTCATCCCGCACGCGTTGAGCGGTCGCGACGTCGTCGGCCAGTCGGCCACCGGCTCGGGCAAGACGGCGGCGTTCGCCATCCCGACGATCGAGAAGGTCGACGCCTCGAAGCGCGGCGTGCAGGCGCTGGTGCTGTGCCCGACGCGCGAGCTGGCGGTGCAGGTGGCCGAGGAGGTGGGCAAGCTCGGCGCCTTCAAGAAGGGCCTGCTCGAGCTGCCGATCTACGGCGGCCAGAGCTACGAGCGCCAATACCGCGGCCTCGCCGCCGGCGCGCAGATCGTCATCGGCACGCCGGGCCGCGTGATGGACCACATGGAGCGCGGCTCGCTCAAGCTCGACGGCCTGCGCGTCGTCGTGCTCGACGAGGCGGACCGGATGCTCGACATGGGCTTCCGCGACGACATCGAGCGCATCCTCGGGGCGGTGCCGGACACGCGGCAGCTGCTGTTCTTCTCCGCGACGATGCCGCGCCCGATCCAGGACATGATCAAGCGCTACAGCCGCGATCCGGCCTGGGTGCGGATCGAAGCCCACGCCGCCAACGCGCCGCAGGTCGAGCAGGTGTTCTTCGAAGTCGACCGCCGCTCGAAGGGCGAGGCGCTCACCCGCCTGATCGACCTGCACGATTTCCGCTACGGCATCATTTTCTGCAGCACGAAGGTGATGGTCGACGAGCTCGACGAGCAGCTCCACTCGCGCGGCTACGCCGTCGACCGCCTGCACGGCGACCTCAGCCAGATGCAGCGCGACCGCGTGATGGACAAGTTCCGGCGGCGCGGCTTCGAGTTCCTGATCGCGACCGACGTCGCCGCGCGCGGCCTCGACGTCGACGACCTCGAGGTGGTCTTCAACTACGACCTGCCGAACGACGCCGAGGACTACACGCACCGTATCGGCCGCACCGGCCGCGCGGGCAAGAGCGGCGTGGCGATGACGTTCGTGAGCGGGCGCGAGATCTACAAGCTCCAGAGCATGGCGCACTACGCGCGCCTCAAGATCGCGCGCGGCCGCATCCCGTCGCTCGACGAGGTCGAGGAGGCCAAGGAGGAGGCGTTCGTGGAGAAACTGCGCCGCGTGCTCGAGGCAAAGCAGTTCCGTTCGCACGACCGCATCGTCGACGCGCTGCTCGAGCAGGGTTACGCGAGCACCGACATCGCCTCAGCGCTGATCCATCTCCTCCACGGCGGCTCGGCCGAGTCGGCCGCGCCTGACGAGCCCACCCCGGCCAAACCGGCGGCTGCCCCGACAGCGGTAAAGCCGCCGCCCGCGTGGGTGGCGGCCGCGAAGGCAAAAAGGGGGATCGTGTTGACCCCAACGCGCTCAAGACGCCCGCCGCCGCACCCGTGGCGAAGCCGGTCCCGCGTGCGGACGAGAATACCGCGGGGGCTGAGCGTTCAACCCCGGAGCCACGCTCCGAGCCGAAGCCGAAGAAGCGCGGCTACGAGCGCAAGCCGCGCACCGGACGCGAGCCGGGCTTCACGACGCTCTTTTTCAACGTCGGGGCGCAGCACGAGATCACGCCCGCCGACATCGTCGGCAAGATCGCCGGCGTCACGCGCCTGCCGGCGGCGGTGGTGGGCGCGATCGACATCCATGAGGCGCACGCGCACGTGGACGTCGCGACCGAGGCGGCGGAGACGGTGCTGAAGAAGCTCGAGGGCATCCGCCTGAAGAACGTCGCCCTGCACCCGGCGGTCGTGACGCCGCAGGGTTGAGCGGGTGGCGTCCCGGCTTTCCCCGTGAATTCGCGCCCGCTCTCGCCCGAGACGCACCCGGCGGAGGAGGTCATCCGCCTGCTCGATCTGGCGCCGCTGCCGACCGAGGGCGGCTGGTTTCGCCGCACGGCCGAGTCCGCGTTGCGCCTGCCGGGTGCGGAGCGGCGCGCGTGTTCGGCGATCCTGTTTCTGGTGACGCCGGAGGGCTTCTCGGCGCTGCATCGCGTCGATGCGGTCGAGACGTGGTGTTTCCACGCCGGCGACCCGCTGGAGCTGCTGGTGCTCGGGGAGGGCGGGGCGGGGCGACGCGTGGCGCTCGGGAACGATCTCGCGGCGGGGCAAGCTTTGCAGGCAATGGTCCCGGCGGGGGCCTGGCAGGGGCGCGGCTGCGGCCGGGCGGGCGCTGGGGACTGGCGTCGTGCGTCGTCGCCCCCGAATACCTCGCCGGCGGCTTCACGCTCGGGTCGCGCGTCGAGCTGTGCGCGGCGTATCCGGCGTTCCGGGACGCGATCCTGGTGCTGACGCGTTGAGCTTCCGGGCCGGACGTGCCGCTTGACAGCGGTTATTCACACCCGTAACCCAGTTGCTGTCATGCTTACCGCGCTCGATCAGCCGGTGTTGGTGCTCAACCGCCTTTGGCAGGCGGTGAACATCATCGGCGCGCGCCGGGCCTTCGCGCTCCTGGCCCGCGGGCATGCCCAGGTGGTCCACCAGACCGACGATGCGTTCAAGACGTTTTCGCTGATGGATTGGGTCGACTTCTCGGCCTACAACCCGCCGATCGACGCCCTGGAGACGGTGCACACGGTAAGCCGCTCGATCCGCCTGCCGCGCGTGATCCTGCTGACGTTTTTCGACAAGCTGCCCTGCAAGGAGCTGAAGCTGACGCGCAACAACGTCTTCGAGCGCGACGGCGACCGCTGCCAGTATTGCGGGTCAATCTACGACCGCGAGCAGCTGAACCTCGACCACGTCATCCCGCGCCACTACGGCGGCAAGACCACGTGGGAGAACATCGTGTGCTCGTGCATCAAGTGTAACACGAAAAAGGCCAACCGCCTCCCGCACGAGGCCCACATGCGCCTGATGCGCAAGCCGGTCCGCCCGAAGTGGCGCCCGGTGATCTCGCTCGTGCTCGGCAACCACGGCCACGAGAAGTGGAAGGATTTTCTCGACCTCGCGTATTGGAACGTCGAGCTCGAGGAATAGTGGCACACCCCGCCATTGCGTTAGCTACCCCAAGCAAACCCGAAAACGGCCGGCCGCACACGCCGGCCGTTTTTGCGTGGGGAGCGGATCGCCCGCAGGCAAATCGGCCGGGCGGCGGCGCGGGGCGCCGCAACGGCCGCCACCGCGGGCGCGGCGAGGCGCGGGCTTATTTCGCGACCCGCGCGCGCAGCGCGCCGATGGCCCAGATCAGTCCGGCGAGGCTGAGGATGACGAAGTAGGCGCGGAAACGCGCCGGCACGCCGCGGAAAACCAGCAGCACCACGAGGCAGGCCAGCAGCCACGCGAGCATCACCAGCGCGGCGGCGAAGCGCGAGCGGCGCGCCGGGTCGGCATCGCCGGCGCTCATGCGCGGTAGTCCTCGCGGACGGGGGCGAACACATCGAGCACGCGGACGCGCGTGAGGGTCTTGCCGCCGTGGGGGACGTTCGCCGGGATGATCGCGGCCATGCCGGGCTCGAGCACGGTGCTCTCGCCACCGATGCTGAACTCGAAGCGCCCCTCCAGCACGTAGGTGAACTGCTCGTGCGGGTGCTGGTGCACGGGCACGACGGTGCCGGCGTCGAGGTGCACTTCGCCGAGCGTGCTGCGCTCGAGGTGCGCGTAGTGGCCGCGGATCGTGCCGTTGAAGATTTCCTTGGCGGGGAGTGCGGCGAGACGGGCGAAAGGCATGGCGGGGCGGGGTTACGAGCGCAGCGGAAGGGTGACGCGCATGGTCGTGCCCTGGCTGCCGGTGGCGACGAGCGAGAGTTCGCCGTGGTGGTCCTTGACGATGCGCTGGGCGATGCCGAGGCCGAGGCCGGTGCCGTCGGCGCGGCCGGAGAGGAACGACTCGAAGATGCGCGTCTGGATCGCCTCGGGGATGCCGGTGCCGGTGTCGGTGAAATCGATGTGCACCACCGCCCCGATGGCCGTGGCGGCCTCGGTGAACGTGACCGCCAGGGCGCCGCCGTGCGGCATGGCCTGGACGGCGTTGAGCGCGAGGTTGAGGAAGACCTGTTGCAGCTGGCCCTTGTTCGCCTCGACGTGCAGCGGGCGCGCGGGCGGCGTGTAGCGAAGCTGCACGCCGGACTGCCCGAGCTTGGCGCGCAGGAGCAGCAGGGTGTCCTCGACGATGCCCGCGAGCTGCCAGCGCGAGTGCAGCACGCCGGGTGTGCGGGCGAACGAGAGCACGCGCGTGACGATGCCCTCGAGCTGCTCGATCTTCTCCGTGATGACCTGGAGGTCGCGGCGGCGCGGGTCGTCGGGGGCGAAGTCGGTGCCGAGCGCGCCGTGGAGGAGCTTGATCACGGTGAGCGGATTGCGGATCTCGTGGGCGATCTCGGCGGCGAGCAGGCCGAGCGTCGTGAGCGTCTGGGTCTTGCGCAGGGATTCCTCCGACTGGAAGACGCGGGCGTAGAGCCGGGCATTGTGCAGGGCGACCGAGGCGAAGCTGGCGAGGGCGGCGAGGAGGCGCTTCTCGGCGTCGGAGAAGCGGTGCGGGCGGTTGGTGTAGATCGCGAGCACGCCGGTGGGCGCGCCGTCGACCAGCAGCGGCGCTGCGAGCATCGAGCACAGCTCGGGATCGGCCGCGAGGTCGACCGCGCCGTGGCCGGTGGTGCCGGTGAGTTCCTGGAACTCGACGACCTTGCCGAGGCGCAGCGCCGTGGCGATGAGCGAGTTCTCGGCGGTGAAGGGCTCGCGGCGGAGGGTGGAGTCGGAGAAGCTGAGCTCGCTGCTCCAGGCCTGGAGCTCGAACATCCGTTGCGACGGGTCGCAGGCGTGGAGCGTGCAGAGGCGCGCGTCGAAGAGGCTGCGGCCGGAGCGGGTGAGGGTGGTGAGGAGGTCGCTCTCCTCGAGGCGGGCGACGAGCGAGTGGCCGAGCTCGACCAGGGTCTCGAGCTGCGCCGATTCGCGCTGGAGGCGGTCGAGCTGCCAGATGCGGTGGAGGGTGCGGCCGGCCTGCCGGGCGAAGCGCGCGAGCCGCGCGAGGTCGTGCTCGGTGAACGCGTGGGGCTTGTCGGAATCGAGGTTCAGGCAGCCGATCGCGTGGTCGTGGTAGAGGAGCGGCGCGGCCATCTCGCAGCGCACGGTGGCGCGGGCGGCGATGTAGCGCGGGTCGAGCGTCACGTCGGGGACGAGCAGCGGCTCCCGGTGCAGCGTGGCCCAGCCGGTGACGCCCTGGCCGAGCTTGAGGGCGAAGTTGCCGGTGTCGGTCGGCAGGCCGTGGTGCTTGGAAATCTCGAGGTAGCCGGTGTGCGGGTTGAGCAGGCAGAGCGAGCCGCTGTCGGCGGGGAAGGCGCGCATCAGCTCGCTGAGCAGGGCGTTCTCGGCGGCGGCGACGCTCTCGTCCTCGGACGCGAGCGCGGCGATGCGATACAGCACGGCGAGGTCGCGAGGGTCGGCGTCGTTTTCCATCTCAGCGGAATGAGATGACGAGTTTGCCGGCGCTTGGGGAGCGAATTCTAGGTCAAGCCCAGGCCGGCCGCGGCGACGAGCGCGTCGCGCAGGTGCCGGAGACGCGCCGCGTCGACCGGACGGGTGTCCGCCGGCTCGAGATGGAAGGCGTCGATCGCGAGACCGCGCTCGGTGTGCACGCGGGCGGAGGCGAGGCTGAACCCCTGATCGGCGATGACGTGGCCGACGCGGTAGAGGAGGCCGAAGCGGTCTGCGGCGTGGATCTCGACGATCACGCGCGGCGAGGCGATTTCGAGATAGACCTCGACCACCGGCGCATCGAGCGAGGCGGCGGGAGCGGCGAACTTCGCCGCCTGGGCGCGGATCGCGGGGGCGAGGTCCTTGTTGCCGACGAGGGCGGACTCGACCGTGCGGGCGAAGACCTCGCGCGCGACCTCGTCCTGCACCGCGCCGTGCGCGGCGTCGGTGACGACGAAGCTGTCGATCGCGATGTGGTCGGTGCGGGTGGTGATGCGCGCGGAAAGGATGTTGAGCCCGGCCACGCTCAAGGCGCCGGCGAGCTTGTAGAACAGGCCGGCGCGGTCCCAGGTGACCACGTGGGCCACGCTGCAGCCGCGCTCCGGCAGGTCGCGCCACTCGATCACCGGGCGCAGCGAGCCGAGGGAGTCGGCCGCCGAAATGTTGTGCAGCAGCCGGTTGACCATGCCGATGTGCAGCGCCACGTCCGCCTCGTCCGTCTGCGCGAAATAGCGCTCGGGGAGGAGATTGAAGTGCGCGGCGATCTCCTCGGCGCTGACGCCGGAAACCGTCTGGGCGATGTGCTGCTGGCTGATCAAGTGTCGCTTCATGGATGCCGGAACCATGCCAAGGATTTCCCGAATTTGGCTCGTTTTGCGGCACCGGCGAGCGGGATTTTGTCGGGGTGGGCGGGGGAGTGGGATTGTCTAAAAAATTCTCGTTGACGGCGAAACGCAGCGACTCTTACCTCGGCCTCTCTCACGCGGGCGTAGCTCAGTTGGTAGAGCACCACCTTGCCAAGGTGGACGTCGAGAGTTCGAGTCTCTTCGCCCGCTCCACTTTCAAAAACCGCTGGTTTCCAGCGGTTTTTTTATTATCCCTCGGAGCGTGAACGCTTCCGAGTTCTTCGCCCTTCCGCCGTCGCTGGCGCGTTTTGCCCCGTTCTTCCCGGCCGATGTGCCGCCGTGGGAATGGCTGAAGAAGATCGGCCTCGCGCTGGCCTCGGTCGAATACGGCCACCACGCGCTGGCGATCCCGCCGGGCGTCCATCTCGAGGGCAAGGTCTGGCTCGACCGCTCGGTCCGGCTGCCGCCCTATGCCACGATCATCGGCCCGGCCTGGATCGGCGCGGGCACGGAGATCCGCCCCGGGGCCTTCATCCGCGGCAACGTCATCGCGGGCGAGGGCTGCGTGCTGGGCAATGCGAGCGAGTTCAAGAACTGCCTGCTGCTCGATGGCGTGCAGGCGCCGCACTACAACTACGTCGGCGATTCCATCCTCGGCAACAAGGCCCACCTCGGCGCGGGTGTCATCTGCTCGAATCTCCGCCTCGACCAGGGCGAAGTCGTGGTCCGCCTGCCGGCGGGGCCCGTCGGCACCGGCCTGCGCAAGTTCGGCGCCGTGCTCGGCGACAAGGCCGAGGTCGGCTGCAACGCCGTGCTCAACCCCGGCTCGCTGCTCGGCCCGCGCGCGCTGGTGATGCCCTGCACGCCCTTCAGCGGCTACCTGCCCGCGGCCACGATCGCCCGTTCCCGCACCGCGATCACCACGCTTCCGCGCCGCGACTGAGCGGAGCGGGCGGCGGTTTCGGCCCGGCCGGGCCGGTGCTGGACAGATTTCGCGCTTTTCAGCGCCGGCGGAATCGGTCGAGATGCTCAACCCGTCTTTCATCCCTCATCCCTCGACTATCGGTCATGCCTCGCGTTCTCACCGGCATCACGCCCTCCGGCACCCTGCACATCGGCAATTATTTCGGCGCCATGCGGCCCGCCATCGAACTGCAGGCGGGGGGCGACGCGTTCTACTTCATCGCGGACTACCACTCCATGACCGCGCTGACCGACGCCGGCCAGCGCCGGGCCTTCACCCACGGCATCGCCCTCGACTGGCTGGCCTGCGGCCTCGATCCGCAGAAGGCCGTGTTCTGGCGCCAGAGTGACATCCCCGAGGTCTGCGAACTCACCTGGCTGATCGGCTCGCTCACCCCCATGGGCCTGCTCGAGCGCGCGCACAGCTACAAGGACAAGACCGCGAAGGGCATCGAGGCCAACTTCGGCCTCTTCGCCTATCCGGTGCTCATGGCCGCCGACATCCTCCTGTTCGACACGAACGTCGTCCCCGTCGGCAAGGACCAGAAGCAGCACCTCGAGATGACGCGCGACATCGCCATCAAGTTCAACCTGGCCTACGGCGAGACCTTCGTCATCCCCGAGGAGCGCATCAGCGAGAGCGTCGCCGTCATCCCCGGCCTCGACGGCCAGAAGATGTCCAAGAGCTACGGCAACACGATCGAGATCTTCGGCGACGAAAAGGTGCTGCGGAAAAAGATCATGGGCATCGTCATGGACTCGCGCACGCCGCAGGAGCCCAAGCCCGACGCCGACAAGAACCTCGCCATCCAGCTGCTCAAGCTCTTCGCCCCCGCCGACGTCGCAACCGACTTCGAGCACCGCCTCCGCGCCGGCGGACTCGGTTACGGCGACCTCAAGAAGGCACTCTTCGCGCACTACTGGGACTACTTCGCGCCCTACCGCGCCAAGCGCGCCGAACTCGCGGCGAATCCCGACTACGTCGAGCAGGTCCTCCGCGACGGCGCCGCCCGCGCCCGCGCCGTGGCCGAGCAGACCCTCGCCCGCGCCCGCAAGAACTGCGGGCTGCGGTGAACGCGAGTTTTCGCGGCCGTTGATCGCAGCGTCGGTTGCGTGACACTGGGGCCGCCGCCGGGGCGGTGCGACCGCCGCACGTCCCCGGCCTCACTCCGCTCTCGGATCCATCACGCGCC
Organism: Oleiharenicola sp. Vm1; assembly: GCF_047777955.1. Classification (GTDB taxonomy): domain Bacteria; phylum Verrucomicrobiota; class Verrucomicrobiia; order Opitutales; family Opitutaceae; genus Didemnitutus. Next base: position 3,396,763 of record NZ_CP180537.1, on the reverse strand, counting down.
CGAGAAACAGGCAGGCGCCGGAGTCCACGTGTTGAATCGCGAACAGGAAAGGTCGATCGGCGCGCACTTCCACCGGAGGCGGCTCGGGGTGGAGCGAGACGGACGTGCCCGCCAGCATCACGACGGCGGTCGCCGCAGTGGCTTCCGTGCCGTGCTCGTCGAGCGAGAGCCAGGTCCGGTGGAAAACCTCTCCGATGTAGAAATAGGTGTCGGGCGTGCGCGGCGCCATGCCGTCGAAGTTCGCGCTGCCGCGCGGGCGGTCGAAGGCGTTTTTCAGGCCCAGAGATTTCAGTGCGCGCGCGAGCGACAGGGTGGGAGGGGCGAGCTTGAAGGACGGGAGATGCAGCGCGACTTTCGTGGCGTGGAGACGTGTCCAGGACGCGAGGTTCTCCGCCGTGAGCGTGCGTTCGACCGCGGCGAGTCCGTCGGTGGCATCGGGCACCACGAGCACAAACTGAAGCCGGCCGGTCTGGTAGGGCACGGTGACGACGGAGTAGCCGTCGCGTTTTTCGTAACCGAGGGAGCGGGTCGCGCGCATCGTGGCCACGTCGGCGCGCGTGCCGCCCGGCAGATGAAAGGGTTCGGACTGCGTCGCCCCGGCGTAGAATTCGTTCTCCCAGGCCGCCTTGAGGTAGAGGGCATTCACCAGCACGCCGCGGGCGTCCGGCGACGGCTGGCCGGCGGGCAGCAGGTCGCGGATGCGGTCCTGGGTCTTTTGCGCGACCCAGGCGTTGATGTGCTCGCGCGCCGCCGCGGAGTTTCTCCGGAAATCCAGTTGCTCCGGTGCGGCGTCAAAGCGTTCCCGCAGCCGGGAGATGAAGGCGTCGCGTAGGGCGTAGCCGTCTTGCACGAAGAGCCGGTTGGCCACATTGAGCTGCATCGGCGTCTCGTCGCCGCCGTCCCGGCGCAGCGACTCGACGCGCTGCTGCGACAGGCGGACGACGTCGGTGAGCTGGCGCGCGAGCGCCTCGAACGATCCGCTCGTCAGGCCGGGATCGGCGGGGAAATGGAGCACGCGTTGCATTTCCGCGTGCGTCTCGCCCTCCGCGCCGCAATAGGTCATCGCGAGCGCAGTGCTGATCGAGTAGGGGGAAAGCAGCACGCCGGATGGGCCGGCCTCCGGCAATTGCGCGCGGTAGAGTTCGAGCCCGAGACGGTTTATCGAGTCGGCGGCAATTGTGGGCATGGGCTTGGCCGGAGCCAGCGGGGCGGCCCAGAGGCTGAGGGCGCCGAGGACGGGGACGAGGTAGCGGGGCATGTCCTCACTACGTGACAGGGCGCCGTTTATTAGCCACGCCATTCTGCCAAGCCACTTGCGGAGGCGGCGCGCTTGGCCAAGCTCGGGGCATGCCCCAACCCCACTCGGACATCGGCCGGTCGCGGCAGCGTGAGATCTACCTTGCCGGCGTCGGCGGCAAGCGGCCGCGGGTGCCGGTGGCGCCGGCCGAACTGGAGCGCGCCGCGCAGGCCGCGCTGGCGCCGGAGGCGTTCGCCTACGTGGCGGGCGGAGCCGGACGGGAGGGGACGATGGAGGCCAACCGCGCCGCGCTCGACCGCTGGCGGATCGTGCCGCGCCGGCTGCGCGACTGCGAGTCGCGCGACCTGTCGGTCGAGCTGTTCGGCCGGAGGCTGCCCGCGCCGCTCCTGCTCGCGCCGATCGGCGTGGCGGAGATGGCGCATCCGGACGCCGACCTCGCGGTCGCGCGCGCGGCGGCGGCGCTGGGCGTGCCGCACATCTTCTCGAACCAGGCCTCGGTGCCGATGGAGCGCTGCGCCGCGGCGATGGGCGCTGCGCCGCGCTGGTTCCAGCTCTACTGGAGCAAGTCGAACGACGTCGTGGCCTCGTTCGTGCGGCGCGCGGAGGCGTGCGGCTGCGACGCGATCGTCCTCACGCTCGACACGACGATGCTCGGCTGGCGGCCGCGCGACCTCGGGCTGGGTTACCTGCCGTTCCTGCAGGGCAAGGGCATCGCGCAGTATACGAGCGATCCGGTGTTCATGCGCGAGGTGAGGGAAGGGCGGTTGGGGGCAACCGTCCCTAGCCGCGCGGCAGAAGCAAGGCCGCCGCTCACTCTCCCGACGATCGCCACGGCGCTGACGCAGAAGGCGAATTTCCCGGGCGGACTTCTGAGAAACCTCGCGTCGGGCGAACCGCGCGCGGCGGTGGCGCGCTTCGTGGCGACCTACTCGCGCGCGAACCTCACGTGGGACGACCTGAAGTTCCTCCGCCAGCACACCCGGCTCCCGATCGTGCTCAAGGGCATCCTGCACGCCGAGGACGCGCGGCTGGCGGTCGCGCACGGCGCCGACGGCATCGTCGTTTCCAATCACGGCGGACGGCAGATCGACGGCGAGATCGCGTCGCTCGACGCGTTGCCCGGCGTCGTCGAGGCGGTCGGCGGGAAAATCCCCGTGCTCTTCGACAGCGGCGTGCGCGGCGGCGCCGACGTGTTCAAGGCGCTGGCGCTCGGCGCGACGGCGGTCTGCCTCGGACGGCCCTACGTCTATGGCCTGGCCGTGGCGGGCGAGGCGGGCGTGCGCGAGGTGGTCGCGAACGTGCTGGCCGAGTTCGACCTGACGCTGGGCCTCGCGGGTTGCCGAAGCGTCGGGGAGATCCGGCGCGACTGCGTGGCGTAGCGCCGGCGCGGCCTCAGATCACCGCGTAGCGCGGACGCGGCAGGGCGGCGATGCGGGCGAAGATGCGCTCGCTCGCGATCTGGTAGCGCTCCTTGCCGGCGGCGGGCTCGTCGTATTCGGCGGCGGTGATCGGCGGGCCGAAGACGACGTCGACGGGCGTGCCGAAGCGCGGGAACACCGCGCCTTTGCCGAAGGCCTCGTAGGAGCCGTAGATGCGCACCGGCACGACCGGCGCGCCGGTCTTGCACGCCATCAGGCCGACGCCGGCCTTGGGCTTCTGCAGGTGGCCGTCGAGCGAGCGCGTGCCCTCGGGAAAGAGCACGACGGCGCGGTCGGCGTGGAGCGCCTGCAGGACCTTGCGGATCGCACCGACGTCGCCGCTGTCGCGGTCGACCGGGATGCATTCCACCTGGTCGAGCCACCAGCTGAAAGCCTTGCCGCTCCACAGCGTCTTGCGGGCGAAGAAGCGCATCTGGCGCGGCACCTGGCAGCCGACGAACGGCGGGTCGAGGTGGCTGGCGTGGTTGCCGGCGATGAGAAACGGCCCGCGCGCGGGGATGTGGCCGGTGCCGACGACCTCGCCGCGGAACCACATCGCGTGCCACTGCGCCATCCAGTAGTGGAAGAACGCGTAGAACGGCGTCATCGCGAGGTGGTCGGTCGTGTGCATCGGCGGGAAGGGTCAGGCGCCGAGCTTGGCGGCGATGTCGGCGGCGAGGCGGTCGACCACCTGCTCGAGCGTGAGGAAGGTGCTGTCGATCGCGATGGCGCCCTGCGCGCTCTGGTTGAGCCGCACGCTGTCGATCGTGTCGCGCTGGCCGATGACGTCCTGGCGGCCCTCGGCGGCGCGGCGCTTGGCGCGCTCGGCGGGGTCGGCGAAGAGGAAGAATCGGCAGTCCGCCGCGGGGAAGATCTTCGAGCCGATGTCGCGCCCCTCCATCACGAGGCCGCGGAAACCGTGCTGCCGCGCGACGTCGGCCTGGCCGCGCTGGTAGCCGATGAGGACTTCGCGCACCTCCGGCACGGCGGCGTAGTGGGCGACGTGCTCGTTGACCGCGGCGCTGCGGATCTCGTCGCCGGCGGGCTGGCCGCCGATGAGCATGCGGGCCGAGCGGCCCTCGAGGCGGGTGTCGAACTTCAGCTCCGGCAGCACCGCGCGCAGGGCCGGCAGGTCGGTGTGGGGCACGCCGCGGCGGAGCAGCTCGCTCGTGAGGTGGCGGTAGAACGAGCCGGTGTCGACGTGCAGCAGGTTGAACCGCTCCGCCAGGATGCGGGACGAGCTGGATTTGCCGGAGGCGGCGCCGCCGTCGATGGCGACAATGATGAAAGGCGAGGAGCCCATGCGCGCTTCAATGTGAGCCAGCGTGCAGGCGGGCCAGCAAGTCAAAGAATTCCGGGAAGGTCTTGGTGCAGCACGCCGGGTCCTTGATCGTCAGCCAGGGCCGGCCGTCGCCGCGGAGGTCGTGGCAGCCGAGGATGCCGAAGCTCATGGCGAAGCGGTGGTCGTGATAGGTCTCGATCGTCACGTCCGGCACCAGCGGACGCGGGTGGATCTCGAGGGAGTCCTCCTGCTCGATCACGTGCTGGCCGAGCTTGCGCAGCTCGCGGGCCATGCCGGCGACGCGGTCGGTCTCCTGCTTGCGCGTGTGCGCGATGCCGGAGATGAACGTCGGCCCGTCGAGCAGCGGCGCGAGCGCGGCGAGGGTGAGGAAGGTGTCGGAGAACTCGCGGAAGCTGCGGCGGACGGCGCGGTGGCGCGCGCCGCGCGGCGCGGTGCAGGCGAACACGCCGTCGCGGGTCGCGGTCTGCAGGCCGACCTCGGCGAGGACGTCGCGGAACTGGAAGTCGCCCTGGAGCGTGCCGTGGTAGTTGGGCAGGGCGAGCTCGCCGCCGGTGACGAGCGGCAGGGCGAGGAAGTAGCTGGCGGCCGACGCGTCGCCCTCGATGTCGTAGCCGGCGGGGGCGGGCGAGAACTGCTTAACCATCGCCTCGGTCATGACGACGAACGGCTTCGATCCGGCCTCGCTCGTCAGGCGCACCTGCAGCGGCGTGCGGGCGTGCGGCGCGACCATCAGGAGGGCGGAGAGCATCTGGCTGCTCTCGGAGGCGTCGAGCGCGACCGGGCCGCCGGGCAGCCCGGCCGTGCGCAGCGTGAAGGGAAGCTGCGTGCGTCGGCCTGCGCGCCTTGCATCGCCAGCGCATCGAGCAGCGCGCCGATCGGGCGGCGCCGCATGGCCGCGTCGCCGTCGAAGTGATAGACGCCGTCGGGACGCAGGCAGACGAAGGCGGTGAGGAAGCGCGCCGCCGTGCCGGCGTTGCCCACGTCGATGCGGGCCTCGCGGTGCGGGATCACGCCGCCGCGGCCGGTGATCGTGATCGTCAGCGCGGTCTCGTCGAAGTCCACCGCGAAGCCGAGGGCGCGGAGCGCGGCGATCATGATGCGCGTGTCGCGGCTGAAGAGCGCGCCGCGCAGGGTGACGGTGCGGTCGGACAGCGCGGCGAGGATGAGCGCGCGGTTGGTGATGCTCTTCGAGCCGGGCAGGGCGACGCGGCCGCGCACCGGGCGGGTGAAGGGCGGGATCGGAAGTTCGGGCGGGTAGTGCGGCATCGGAGGCGGGGGAGGACCGGGGGCGCGATTCGTCGCGCGCCGGCGCGCTCCCGCAGGGCAGCTACGCTTGGGGCGGCGGGCGGAACTGGTCGCGGTAGGCGCGGCCGCGCTCGAGGATGGCCTGGACCTCGAACCAGTCGCGGTTGGCGAGGGCGCGCTCCATGCCGTGCAGCTCGTCCTGATAGGCGCGCAGGGCGCGGAGGACCTCGTCGCGGTTCTGCTCGAGGATGGTTTTCCAGAGCTTCGGGTCGCTGGCGGCGATGCGCGTGGTGTCGCGCAGGCCGCCGCCGGAGAAGTTGCGCCAGCCGTGTTCGCGGCGGGCGAGGGCGGCGCAGAGCGTCGAGGCCAGCACCTGCGGCAGGTGGCTGATGTGGGCCACGATCTCGTCGTGGACGTCGGGCGCGACGGTCGCGACCTCGGCCTCGAGGGCGTGCCAGAAGGCGGCGACGCGTTCCGCGGCGGCGGGCGCGGTGTCCTCGCGCGGGGTGACGAAGACGACGCGGTGCGCGAACAGGTCGGGCCGGGCGTGCTCCCAGCCGGTCTTTTCCGAGCCGGCCATCGGGTGGGAGCCGACGAAGGTGGCGCGACCCGCGAGGGCGGCGGTGGCGTGGCGGCAGATCTCGGCCTTCACGCTGCCGACGTCGGTGACGATGGCGTGCGGCGCCAGCGCGGGCGCGATTTCCTGGGCGAGCGGCACGATGCGGTCGACCGGCGCGCAGATCACCACGAGGTCGGCGTCGCGCGCGGCGGCCGCGGGCGTGTCACCGACGGCGTCGCACCACGGCTGCGCGCGGAGCTGGAGGCGCGCCTCGGGCTTGCGGGCCCAGAGCGTGACGTGGCTGGCGGCGCCGAAATGCTTCGCCGCCTGCGCGACGGAACCGCCGAGCAGGCCGGGCGCGAGGATGGCGAGCCGCGGGTGCATCCGGCGCACGTAACCGGTTCGCGGCGCGGTTGTCCAGCGCGCGGGCGGCAATCGCGTTGCCATGACGCGAAAAGCGCGCGATGCTGCGAAGGTGCGCTTCGAGCAGGAAGCCGAGTGCGGGACGAATCCCGTGACACGGAGGCGGCGCCGGCGTGCGGCGGCCATCGTGATCGTTGTGCTGGCGTTGGCGGCGGCGGGCGGGTGGTTCGGGTCGGCCCGGCGCGCGGCCGCGCGGGCGAAGGCGGAGCGCGCGGCCGCGGCCGTCGTGGCGGAGCGCCGGCTGGACGAGGCGCGGGCGGCGGCGGACGAGGCGGCGCTTTTGCCGGAGGAGGCGATCCGGCGGCTGGAGGATCTGGCGGCCGCGCAGCGACGGCTGGCGGAGCTGCGTCCGGCGCGGACGGCGGCGCTGTTCGAGGACCTGCGCCGCACGGAGGCGCGCCTGGCGGAAGCCCGCGGGTGGCAGCTGGGGCGGCGCAGCGAGGCGGCGGAGGAGACGGCGCGGAGCAGGCAGGGCGAGGGCGACGTCGCGGGGGCGGCGGCGCAACTGCGCGTAGCGCTGCGGCTGCAACGCGAGGCCAACGCCGGCGGCGCGGCGGCCGGCCGGAGCCTCGACCGGGAATTGCGGCTGCAGCGCGAGCTGGCCGAACTGGCGGCCGAGCCGGTGCAGGCGGCGGTGGCGACGAAGACCGCGGCGGCGCGGGCGGCGTTGGCGGCGGCGCGGTGGGAGGAGGCGCGCCGGCTGTTCCGCGAGGCGCGGGAGCTGCAGGAGCGGCTGAACCGCGAGTTTTCGCACACCAGCCGGGCGGATCCGTCGGCGATGGCGCGGCTCGACGCGGAGATCGCGGCGCTGACGGCGGACGGGCTGACCGGGCAGGTGAACGGGCACGTGCAGCGGGCGCGCCAGCTGCGCGCGGCGGAGCGGACGGACGAGGCGGTGCAGGAACTCGTGGCCGCCGCCGCCGCGCAGCAGCAGCTCAACGAGCGCTTCGCCGGCAGCCCTTTCGCCTCGCTCGAGCGGCCGGAGGAAATCGAGGCAGAGCGGCAGTCGCTGCTGGCCGACGAGCCGGAGCGAGTGGCGGCGGCGCGGCGCGACGAGGCCCGGCGCTTCCTCCGGCACCGGCAGGTTTTCCAGGCCCAGCAGAGCGTGCGGGCCGGCATGGCGGCGGTGGAGGAGCTGCGCACGCGTTTCCCGAAGGCCCGTCCGCACGACGCCGAGCTGCGCACCGCGCTGGCCTTTCTCCAGCTGCGGGCGGGCGACCTCGCAGCGCTGCAGGATCGCGTCTATGACCAGCTGGCTCCCTCGGCGTCGGGTCGGGCGCGATGCTCCGGGCCGGCGTGCGGCAGGCGGAATTCGCCCAGGTGATGAGCACGAATCCGAGCCGGAACCCGGGCGGAGAGCGGCCGGTGGATTCGCCGACCTACGCGGAGGCGGAGGAATTTTGCCGGCGGCTCGGCTGGGTGCTCGGCTGGCGCGTGCGGCTGCCGAGCGAGCAGGAGTTGCGCACGGCGCTGGCGGCAGGGCCGGATTTCGAGGACCTGGACGGCGGGCTGACCGAGTGGATCGCGAGCGCCGGCGGAGCCCAGAATCCCGAGGCGGCGGTGTGGACGGAGGGCGGGAAGGTCATCCGCGCCCCCGCCACGAGCGGATGCGGACGCGGGGATTCCGCGTGGTGGTCGAGGTGGACCTGACGCGGCTGGGCGAGGACTGATTCGGCGGCCCGTTTGCGCTGGGATGGGCGCCGCGCGCCGGCGGACGGTCCGCGCGCGGCCGCCGGTCACTTCCCGCCGGCCAGCTTCATGAGCCGCGCGAATTCCGCGGGCTGCACCGGTTGCACGGAGAGACGGCTGATGCGGACGAGGGCGATGTCCTTCAACGCGGCGTCGGCCTTGACCTGCGCAAGTGTCACCGCGGCCGGCAGCGGCTTGACCGGCGCGAGCTCGACGGCGACCCAGCCCTCGTCGGGCGAGTCGGCGGTGGGGTCGGGGAACGCGGCGCGCTTCACCTTCGCCAGGCCGACGATGCTCTTGGCGTCGCCGCTGTGATAGAAGAGCACCTCGTCGCCGGCGCGCATGGCCTTGAGATGATTGCGCGCGGCGTAGTTGCGGACGCCGGTCCAGGCGGTGGCGCCGTCGCGGACGAAGTCGTCCCACGAGTAGTCCTCGGGTTCCTGTTTCACGAGCCAGTATTGCGTTGTCATGCGTGGGGGAGCGGGGTTTCTTGCCGCCATGGAGGAGCAAGATCCCGAGTTGATGCGGAAAGCGCAGCGAGCGCAATGGATCCTTTACGGGGTGATGCTCCTCTTCCTGGTGTTGCCGTTCCTGGTGCTGTGGTGGCTGCGGCGCGGGGGGCATTGACGCATGAAGAAAACGCTTTTTGTCATCCGCCTCTGCTTCCTCGTCCTCTGTGTGCTCGGCTCGTGGCTGCTGTGCTACACGATCCCGGAGTGGGACCGCTATCGCGGCGTGGCGGTGGCGGTGGGGACGCTGATCGGCATCCTTGTCGTGCTGGTGGACGTGCTGCTCAAGGGCTTCTCGTTGCGCGGGCTGTCGGCCATCACCTTCGGCCTGGCCATCGGGGCACTGGTGGCGTGGCTGCTCGGCACCTCGCCGCTGCTGAAGCGGGCGGACGAGCAGATGATCTACCTGAGCCAGCTCGCGCTGTTCCTGATCTGCAGCTACCTCGGCGCCGTGATCGCGTTGCGCGGGAAGGACGAGTTCAACCTCGTGATCCCCTACGTGCGCTTCGTGCCGCACGACGTCGACGTGCCGCTGGTGGTGGTCGATACGAGCGCGCTGATCGACGGCCGCATCGCGCGCATCTGCGAGACGCAGTTCCTCGGCGCGGCGCTGGTGATCCCCTCCTTCGTGCTCAGCGAGCTGCAGGCGGTGGCGGATTCGTCCGACCCGGTGAAGCAGGCGCGCGGCCGCCGCGGGCTCGAGGTGCTCAACGAGCTGCGCCGGATCAAGCATCTCGACATCCGCATCCACCAGAGCGAGGTGACGCGCCGCCAGGATCTGGAGGCGAAGCTCGTCTTCCTCGCGCAGTCGATGCGCGCGAAGCTCCTCACGACCGACTACAATCTCGCCAAGATGGCGCAGTTCCACGGCGTGGCCTGGCTGAACCTGCACGCGCTCGACAAGGCGCTGCGCCCCGAAATCGTCATCGGCGAGAGCATCGAGGTGGAGTTGAGCAAGCCCGGCAAGGACGAGGGCCAGGCAGTCGGCTATCTCAGCGACGGCGCGATGGTGGTGGTGAACAACGGCCGCGCCTACCTCGGCAAGCGTGTCACCGCCGAGATCACCGGCGTGCTGCCGACCAGCGGCGGCAAGATGATCTTCGCCAACCTGCTCGGCGAGGCCGAGGCCGGTTGAGGCCGCGGCGGCTTACGCGTCCAGCCACGCGGCGAGGTCGGCGGCGGTGAAGACCTCGCGGTAGTGCTGGCATTCGGGATCGAGCAGCGAGGCGTAGCTCGTCTCGGCGAAGCGCTGGCAGTGCAGCAGCACCTTGGCGTGGTGGCCGGGGCCGCGCACGAGGCGGCCGAGGGCCTGGTTCACCTTCTGCAGGCCGGGAATCTGGTAGACGCGGCGGAAGGCGGCGTCGCGGCCGAGCGCGCTGAAGGCGTCGAGGCGGGCGCGCTGCACGGCGTTCACCTCGGGCAGCGCGGGGCCGACGACCATGGCGTGCGACACGCGGCCGCCGAGCAGGTCGATGCTCTCGGCGAAGCTGCTGCCGAGCACGAGGAACAGCGCGTCGGCCAGCGCCAGCGTCTCCTCGACCCACGCGGCCTGCGCGGCGAGGTCGGGGAGCTTCGGCTGGAGCGACGCGCGCAGCGGCGAGCCGATCTGGTCGAGCGCGCGCAGGACGCTTTCGGCGTAGGCGTAGGACGGGAAAAAGACGGCGACGGCGCGCCCCGAGGCGGCGTGGAGCCGCTCGATCGTCTCCGCGGTGGTGCCGTAGCTCGCGGCGCGCCCGCGGAGGGTGGTGGAGACGCGGAGGTCCACCGCGACGTCGTAGGCGCCGTGGCGCCACGGCGCCGGTGCGCGGAGCGTGGCGTGGTTTGTCACGCCGCAGGAGGCGGCGAAGGAATCGAACGGCGCCAGGGTGGCCGACATCAGCAGCGTCCCGCCGAAGGCCGCGAGCGATTCGCCGATGGCCTCGGTGGCGTCGACGCAGGTGAACTCCAGCTCGCCCGCGCGGCGCGACCAGAGCAGGCGGCGCAGCCGCGGATCGTGCAGGAAGTCGTGGAGCTTGGCGAACTGCCAGAGCGTCTCGCTGTGGTGCGGGCCGAGGGCGGCGTAGTCGAGGGGCAGCGTGGTGACGAGCTCGGCGAGCCGGTCGAGGGCGTCGCGCGCATCGGCCTCGAGCGCGCCGTCGAGCACCTCGCAGGGCGGGACGCTGGCGAGCGTGCGCGCCCAGGTCTCGACGGCGAGGACGAGCGGCGTCGGCGCGCGCTGGTGGTCGAGCTCGGCGAGGAGCGCGCGCACGTCGCCGTCGTGGGCCGTGTGCGAGTAGGCGGCGGCGACGCGCGAGGGCAGGTTGTGCGCCTCGTCGACGATCAGCAGCGTGCGCGCGGGATCGAAGCCGGGCTGGTCGAAGAACAGCCCGCGGTTGTCGGGGGCGAAGACGTAGTTGTAGTCGCCGATCCAGACGTCGTTGAACGCGAGCGCGGTGCGCGTGATCTCGTAGGGACAGAGGTGCGCCTCGCGGCCGGCGGCGCGGAGGGTGTCGAGGTCGCGGGCCTGCGCCGGGTCGCGGTAGAAGCGGGCGAGCCCGCTCGCGGGCCAGCGCTCCTCGGCGCCGGCGAGGAAGCCGCAGCTGTCGCGCACGCAGTGAAACTCGACGTTGATGCAGTGCTCGCCCTTGTTGCGCACCTGCCAGAACGCGAGGTCGCCCGGGGCGGCGGTCATGCGGCGGAGCGTCTCGACCACCTGCAGCTGGCCGGTGGATTTGCCTGTCAGCCAGACCAGCCGGTCGTAGCGGGCGGACCGGAGCTCCCCGAGCGCGAACTCGAGCGCGCAGCCGGTCTTGCCGTAGCCGGTCGGCGCCTCGAGCAGGACGACGGGCGCGCGGCCGAACGCGGCGGCGAGATCGGCGTGGATGGTTTCCTGGCCCGGGCGGAGCGAGGGAAAGGGCGACTGGAACGCGAGGCGGTGGCGCCGCGCGGCGGCGCGGCGCTGCAGCTCGAGGAACTCGACGACGGCGTCGAGCTGGTGCGTGACCAGCGCCTCGTCGAACGCGGTGAGCGCGAGCGTCTGGGCGAGACCGGAGCCGGCCTCGACGAAGACGAGCTCCGCCCGCACCTCGCGCGCGCCCTGGAGGCGGCGGAGGACGACGTAGGTCGCGAGCTGGAGAAAATACGGGCTGTAGTCGGCGCGCAGCACGGGCTCGTCCGCGGGCAGCGGGCGCGTGACGGTCTTGATCTCGCGCAAGGTCGAGCCGACCAGCTGGTCGATGCGGCCCGCCAGCGCGAGCGTCCAGCCGCGGTGGACGAGGCGGCCCTCGATCGGGATCTCGAAGGCGACATCGGGGCGGAGCGAGCCGTCCACCGTGTGCTCGCGCTCGGTCTGGGCGCGGAGCTCGTTGTGCCAGTGCTGGCCGAGCTGGGCGCGCCAGACGCCGGCGGAGCCGCCGCCGCCCTCGCGCGGACCGAGGGCGAAGTCGGAAAACTCCCCCACGCTCAGGCTGGCGGTCTGGGTGGCGAGGGAGAATTGCATGGCACGCGAAAGGGGCTCATGGCTTCGCGTGCCGGCGGGCGGATGACAAGAAGCGATTGCCGGATCAGGCGGTGGGCGCCGGTTCGGGCGCGGTCGGGGTCGGCGCGGCGGCCGCGGCGTTCTCCGGACCGGGCGGCGGCATCAGGCTGTAGAGCACGGGCGTGACGATGCGCGAGAGCAGGAGCGAGCTGAGGAGTCCGCCGATGATGACGATGGCCAGCGGCGAGTAGAGCCCGGCGCGCTGGACGGCGAGCGGCACGAGCGCGCCCAGCGCGGTGAGCGTGGTGAGCACGACGGGCAGGAAGCGCACCTCGCCGGCCTGCTCGATCGCCTCCCGCAGCGGCACGCCGCGGGCGCGGAGCTGGTTGGTGAAGTCGACGAGCAGGATCGAGTTCTTGATCTCGATGCCGATGAGCGCGACGAAGCCGACGGTGGCGGTGAACGAGAGCGAGTAGCCCGTGAGCCAGAGCGCGACGATGCCGCCAATGACCCCGAGCGGGATGATCGAGGCGACGATGAAGGTGCCGCGGAAGCTGCGGAACTCGAGCACGAGGATCGCGAGGATGCCGAAGACCGCGACGACGATCGCCGAGCCGAGGCCGCCGAAGCTCTCCTTGCGGCTGGCGACCTCGCCGCCGAACTCGTGGCGGTAGCCGGCGGGCCATTTCGTCCGGGCCAGCTCGGCGGCGACGCGCTGCGTGGTCTTGTCGACGTTGTGGCCGTCCTGCACGTAGGCGGTGACGATGACGCAGCGCTCGCGCAGGTAGCGCAGGATGACGGCGGGGGCGGAGTCGAATTCCAGCGTGGCGACCTGCGCCAGCGGCACGAAGGCGCCGCTGCCGGTCTGCACCTGGATCTTCTGCCAGCGCGCGAGGTCGGCGTGCTCGCCGCGCGGGAGGGCGAGCTGGATGTTGTATTCGTCGCCGTCAGCCTCGCGGAAGCGCGCGACGTTCAAGCCCGCGAGGGCGAGGCGCACGGCGCGGTCGATCTCGGCGTCGGGCACACCGAGGAGCGCGGCGGCGGGGCGGTCGATGCGCACGCGCAGGTCGGTGCGGCGGGTGCGGACGGGATTGGAGACGTTCTCCGTGCCCGGCGTGCGGCGGAGGACAGTCTCGACCTCGGCGGCGAGGCGGGCGAGCTGGTCGAGGTCGTCGCCGAAGATGCGCACGGCGATGTGGGCCTCGATCGGCGGGCCCTGTTCGAATTCGCGCACGAGGATCTCGGCGCCGGCGAGGCCGGCGAGTTTCTGCCGCAGGCGGGCGAGGATGACCGGCGTGCGCGTGTCGCTGGCGAACTCCGGCTTCACCTGCGCGTAGATCTCGCCGACGTTCGGCTTCTGGTTCGCGGGATTGACGTTGTAGTAGATGAAGGGGTTGCCGTGACCGACGTTGGTGAACCACCAGTCGATCTCGGGCGTGGCGCGGAGGGCGTCCTCGACCTGGCGTGCGATGCGGTCGGTGGCGGCGAGGCCGGCGCCCTCCGGCGCCTCCAGCTTGATGAGGAACTGCGGCGTTCCGGACTTGGGGAAGAGGCTGAAGCCGATCACGGGCACCAGCGCGAGCGAGGCGGCGAAGAGCGCGGCGGCGCCGAGCAGCGTGGTGCGGCGGTGCTGCATCGCCCAGTGGAGCACCGGGCGGTAGGTGACGTGGATCACGTGCTTGAGGCCGCGCAGCAGCGCGTTGCCCTCGGCCTCCTCGTGGCCGGTGAGGAAGCGGCTGGCGAGGAACGGCACGATCGTGAGCGCGACGATGAGCGAGGCGAGCACGGTGACCTCCACCGCCAGCGGCAGCGTGCGGATGAACAGGCCCGGGCCGCCGGGCAGGAGGAGCAGCGGCAGGAAGGCGAAGAGCAGCGTGGCGGTGGTGCCGAGCACGGCGACGGCGATCTGGTTGGTCGCCTGGATTGCGGCCTCCGGCGGGGCGTAGCCGGCGCGGCGGAAGCGCGCGATGTTTTCCACCACGACGATCGAGTCGTCGACCAGCAGGCCGAGGGCGATGACGAAGCCGACGATCGAGAGCTGGTTGAGCGAGTGGCCGAACCAGTGCAGCGCCGCCACGCCCATGGCGAGCGAGAGCGGGATCGAGATCATCACCAGCATGGCGGCGCGGAAACCCAGCGGCGCGATGGTGAGGGCGACGAGTCCGATGGCGAGGAGCAGGTCGGTGCGCAGCCGGCCGAGGCGGCGCTCGATGTTCTGCGCCTGCTCGAAGCCGACCTCGAGGCGCACGTCGGCCGGCAGCGCGGCGCGGAACTCCGCGAGGCGCGGGCGCAGCGCGGCGGTGACGTCGAAGGTGTTCTGGCCCTGCTGCGCCTGCACGGTCACGAAGACGGCGCGTTCGCCCTTGAAGCGTCCGATGTGCTCCTGGTCCTCATAGTCCCAGCGGATGTCGGCGACGTCGCGCAGGCGCACGACGGCGGTGCCGCTGCCGACGACCGGCGTGTCGCCGATCTCGTCGAGCGAGGCGAAGCTGCCGCTGGTCTTCACCGTGAAGCGCCGGCCGCCGGTCTCGACGGAGCCGCCGGGGATGTTCACGTTCGCGGCCTCGATCGCCGCGGTGAGGCGCGAGAGCGGGAGCTGCAGGCGCGCGACCTTGTCGAGGTCGAGGGTGACGCGGACCTGCTTGTCGGGATAGGCCCACTTCTCGGCCTTGCCCACGCCCGGCGCGAGCTCGAGGCGCTTGCGGAGCGTCTCGGCGAGATCCTGGAGGCGCGCGTAGCTCGCGTCGGGCGACACGAGCGCGACCTGCAGGATGGCGACGTGGTTGGTCTGCTCCTTCTTCACCTCGAAGCTGGTGATGCCCGCCGGCAGCGCCGGCCGGACCTGGTTCACCTGCCGCAGCAGGTCGTCGTATTTGCGGTCGATATCGACGCCGTATTTGAACTCCACCTCGATGACCACGACGCTGTCGCGCACGGTCGACTGGAGCTTGGTCAGGTCGTCGAGCTCCTTGATCGCGTCCTCGAGCGGGCGGGCGACGAGGCGCTCGAGGTCGACCGGGTTGGCGCCGGGGCTGACGACCACGAGGTGGTAGCCGGGAAACGACAGCTGCGGGTCCTCCGTGCGCGGGATCGACTGGAACGACAGCCAGCCGATCGCGACCAGCATCACGAAGAAGATGATGGTGAACTGGAAATTTTTGACCGCGAACTCGGTGAGCTTCATGGCGGCGCGGGGTCAGCGGCTGGCGGCGGGCAGGGCGACGGTGCGGCCGTCGGAGAGGAATTCCGCGCCGGTGGTCACGACGCGGGCGCCGGCCGGCAGCGCGGTGCGCAGGTAGGCGCGGTCGTCGTGGATCGCCTCGATCTCGACCTCCTGGCGGCGCACGCTTCGGCCGTCGGTGGCGAGCAGGAAGACGTGTGCCTGGCGGGCGCGGCCCTCGACCAGGGCCGAGAGCGGCACGGCGGCGCGCGCGGGCACGGGTTGCGGCAAGATCCGGGCGTCGACGATGAAGCCGCTGCGCACCCCGGCGGGCATGGCGCCGTCGACGGCCAGTTCGACCTCGACCGTGCGCGTGGCGGGGTCGGCGCCCTCGGCGATCTGCGCGAGGGAGGCGGAGAGGGCGAGGCCGTCGGGGCCCTGCAGCGTGGCGCGGTCGCCGACGTGGAGGCGCAGCACGTCGCGCTCGGTGACGCCGGCCCGGGCGATCCAGCCACCGTCGTCGGCCGCGAACGCCAGGATCGGGCGGCCGGGGCCGGCGAGTTCCTCGGGCTCGGCGAGGCGGCGCAGGATGCGGCCGTCGGCCGGCGCGACGATGACGGAGTGCGCGCGGTTGAACTCGGCGGCGCGGAGCGCGGCCGCGGCGACGTCGAGCGCGCTGCGGGCATCCTGGAGATTCTCGAGCGTGGCGACGCGGTCGGCGTGCAGCGCCTCGATGCGGGCGTGGTCGCGGCGGGCCTTTTCCACGGCGGTGCGCGCCTGGGCGACCTGGGCGTCGATCTCGTCGAGCCGGAGCGTGGCGAGCGTCTGGCCGCGCGTGACGCGATCGCCGGCGCGGACGGACACCGCCGCGATGACGCCGCCGGTCTTGAAGGAAAGCGTGGACTCGACCCGGCGGCCGAGCACGCCGGTGACGTCGACCGGGACGGCCGCGGTGGTGAGGACGACCGGGACGACCTCGACGACGAGGGCGCGGGCTCGCCGGACGCGGCGGGGGCGGGGCGTCCGCAACCGGCGAGAGCGAGCAGGCCGAGCAGCGGCAGGAGGGCGAGGCGGAGGGCGGGGGAGGGAGCGGACATGGCGGATCAGGGCAAGGGGGTGAGGGCGGCGGCGCGGTCGAAGTCGGCGGCGGCGGACGCGAGGCGGGCGCGCGTGACGACGTAGTTCAGTTCGGCGGTCGTGAGCGTGTTGCGGGCGTCGAGCACGGTGAGCTGGCTGGCCAGGCCCTCGGCCTCGCGACGGGCGACGAGGCGGTAGGCGGCGCGCGCGGCGTCGCGACGCAGCGCGGCGGCGGCGAGGGCGGTGCGCGCGGTGGCGAACTCGTCGCGGGCCTGCTGCACCTGGAGGGCGAGCTGCTGCTCGGCGGCAGTGAGCTGGCGCGCGGCTTGGCGTTCGTCGATGCGGGCCTGGGCGACCTGGCTGCGGCGCTGCTGGCCGTCGAAGAGATTCCAATCGAGCACGAGCGAGCCCATCGCATAGCCGCTGCCGCGGCCGGTGCGGTAACTCTCGCCCTGGCCGCCGGCGTCGACGGCGAGGGCGAGGCTGGGCAGGTTGCGCGCCTGCACGGCATCGGCGGCCGCGCGCGCGGCGGTGCGGGCGTGGCGGAGGCTGTCGAGCTCCTCGCGTGCGCGGGCATCGGCGGCGGGGATCTCGGCCGCCGCCAGCGCGTCGGCGTAGCGGGCGGTCTCAGTTTCGTCCAGCGGCGGCAGCGCGGTGTCGAGCGGACGGTTGAGGAGGAAATTGACGTAGCGGTGCGCGCGGTCGCGGGTGGCGGCGGCTTCGGCGAGCTGCTGGCGCACGGCGGCGACCTCGGCCTCGGCGCGGAGCACGACGTCGTCGGTGACCTTGTCGTTGCGCGCCAGGCTGCGGTTCACGCGGAGCGATTCCTGGACGAGCGCCAGCGCGCTCTCGTAGATGCCGACGGCGGCGCCGGCCTCGGCGTGACGGAAGCAGGCCGCGTGCACCTCGGCGCGGAGCTGGCGGCGGTAAGCGGCCAGCTGCGCCTCGCGGGCGGCGAGCCCGGCGCGGGCGGCGGCGACGCCGCGCCGGATCTCCGGGGCGTAGAGCGGCTGCGTCAGGCGCAGGTGGGTGTCCTGCTCGCGCGCGCGGAGGAGCGAGATGGATTGGTTCTCGACCGTGGGGAAGCGCGCGGGCTGTCCCTGCGAAGCGAGATACTGGTTGAGGGTGGCGTAGGCGCCGTTGAGCAGGTCGCCCAGCGGCAGGTCGATCGTGCGGCCGCCGTCGGCCACGCTGTAGCGGGCGGAGAGGTCGAGCCGCGGCAGGAAGTGGCTGCGCGCCTCGGCGAGGCGGGCGGCGGCGCGCTCGACCTCGAGCGACTCGCCCGCGAGCGCGAGGTTGGAGCGCCAGGCCTCGGCGACGAGCGCCTCGACCGCGGCGGGCGGGGCGGGCCAGGACGGGATCGACGGGGCGGGCGTGGGCGCGGCGGCGGAGGCCGCGGTGACGAGCGCGAGGAGGAGGAGCGGGACGGGCGGCCGGGACATGCGCGCTGACAGTTTGTCAGCGCTGACAAGTTGTCAAGAGCGGCGCGGGCGCCCGGCGAGGCTGCGGCAGAGGAGGTCGAGGCCGAAGTCGGGCAGGTCGTCCGCGGCGGTGCCCAGCTTGCCCTCGATGGTGGGCTGCTGGGTGGTGGTGATCTGGATCAGGCCGTGGGTGAGGCCCCAGAGGCAGACGGCGACCTTGGCCGGATCGCCGAGGTCGCGGCGGATCGAGCCGTCCTGGATGCCCTTCTGCAGCGCGGCGACGAGGACGTCCATGATGCCGCTGAACTGCCGGTGGCATTCGGCCTCGAGCGGGTGCTCGGCGTGGTCGGGCGAGGGCTGCTTGGTCTCCCGGTGGGCGAGCAGCTGGAACAGCTCCGGCTCGTCGCGGGCGAACTGCACGTAGGCCCCGCCGATGGCCATGATCTGGTCCAGGCCGCTGAGGCTCGGACGCACGGCGTGGACGAAGCGCTGTTGGACCTTGCGGCTGCCGACGACCACGGCCTCGAGGAACAGCGTCTCGAGGTCGGGGAAATAGAAATAGACCAGCGGGCGGCTCAGCCGGGCGGCGCGGGCGATATCGCCGAAGGTGACGTTCTCCAGGCCGCGCTCGGCGAAGAGCTGGATGGCGGCGCGGAGGATTTCCTGCCGCCGCTGCTCGCGGTCGGGGAGGCGCGTCTCGTGGTGGGGGCCCGGCGTTTCATCGCGCCACGGTGCACCAGAGCTGACAGAGCGTCAACCTCCGGCTCGGGGCCGCGGCTCAGCGCAGGCGGATCTCGGTGTCGGCGGCGACCCAATCCTGCAGGCGCCGGGTGAGGTCGGCGACGAGGGCCGCGGGCGGGGTCTGGCCCGCGATGGGCTGGTGGATGATCTGCGCCGCGGCGTCGCGGTCGGCGGCGGCGAGCTGCTGCCACCACTGTTGCTTCACCGGGTAGCCCTCGTCGCGGAGGAAAAGGAAGAGCGCCTTGAGCCACACCAGGTCCGGGCGGGCGCCGGTCTCGAGCGCGCCGAGGCTTTGGCGGAGCAGGGCGGTGACCGGGGCGCGCGACTCGTCGGCGACCGGGTTGCGGCTGACCAGCGTGGCGAGGGCGGCCGCGGTGCGCAGGGCGTCGTAGCTGCGGCCGACGCCGGGGAAGCGGCGGACGTGCCGGTGTTCCCGGATGAACCAGGTGCGGCCCTGCGAGGAGGATTCGAGCGAGAGTTCGGCTTCGTCGAACAAGTCGAGCGGCGGCGCGCTCGCCGCCTTGGTGGAGAGCCGCCGCAGGCAGAGGAGCACGCCGTGCTCCTCGCTGAAGGCGGTCAGCTGCTCGAACGTGTCGGAGCCCGACGCCTGCCGGCCGAGGATGAGGGCGACGGTCGTAAGCGGCTGGCCGGGCATGGCGGAAAGCGGAGGACCGGGGACGGAGAACGCAGGACGCGGGGCGGCGGGCGCGGTCAGGCGCCGGCGGCCCAGGTTTTCAGCGCGGCCTTGGCGGCGGCGGGGTCGCTCCAGTTCGGCAGCACGGCGCCGCAGGAGATGACGACCTTCATGCCGTCGCCGACCGACATCTCGAGTTCGATCAGCTCGGCGGCGGGCAGGAACATGAAGAAGCCGTTCACCGGGCTCGGGCAGGTCGGCACGAAGACGGCCCAGTGGTCGCCCTGGAGGTGCCGGTGCGGTTCGCCGCGGTTGGTGTTGGTGACGAAGCCGATGGTGTAGGCGCCGGCGCGCGGGAATTGCACGAGCACGACCTTGCTGAACTGGGCGCGGTCCTTGGTGCCGAAGGTTTCGATGAACTGTTTGACGCTGTTGTAGAAGCCGCCGATGCCGGGGATGCCCTGGATGAGACGCTCGGCGACCATGCCGACCCACTGCCCGAGGAAGATGCGCGAGAGGTAGCCGAGGGCCGCGATCAGGCAGAGGACGATGACGGTCGTGGCGACGTCCCAGACGAGGGCGGGCAGGTGGCTGAGCGCCGCGGGCAGGTAGGGCTGGAAGAGCGGCGTGATGGAGCCGCCGACGAAGCCGATGACGAGGCGCAGCGCCCAGATGGTCACGACGAAGGGCGCGACCAGCAGGAGGCCGGTGAGGAAGGCGTTGCGGAGCGAAGCGAGGCGGGTTTCGGCCATGAGGTGACGTCGGATTCCTCACGCAAACGGGCGCGGAGGCAAAGGGAAATCAGCGTGCTCGCGGGCGCCGCGGCGGCGGCGGTGCGGCGAGGGCGAAGGCCGGGATCGCGGCGTGCGCGGCCAGAAGCTTCAGCGCGCGGGCCTCGGCGGCGCGCATGCGGCGTTTCTTCGCGGGCTGGAGGTCGTCGTAGCCGACGAGGTGCAGCCAGCCGTGGACGAGGTAGAGCGTGAGCTCGGTGGCGAAGTCGTGGCCGTGCTCGCGGGCGTAGGCGCGGGCGGTGTCGGCGGAGACGCAGACCTCGCCGGCGAGGCCGGCCGCGGCGTCGCCCTCGAAGGTGATCACGTCCGTCGGGCTCGGGTCGTCCATGAAATCCGCGTGCAGCTGGGCCAGGGCGGGATCGGTGAGGAAGACGAGGGAGAGTTCGCCGGCGGCCAGCGCGGACGGCTGCGGCTCGGCCGTGGCGGAGCGGCAGCGGGCGCGGGCGGCCGGGGAGAAGGTGGGCAGATCGGCCGGGAGAATCCGGAAGTGCGCGTCGAGCAGCGCGATCACGCGGCGGACCTGCGCGACGGGTGCGCGGAGCCGCGGGTGGCGGTTTTGGATCTCGATCGGGCGGGGCGTCACGCGCGGCGGGATCACGGAACGGTCGGGTGGCCGGGACGCTCGACGTCGGCGCCCGAGTTCTTCGCGTGCTCGTAGGCGTCGATGATCTTCTGCACCAGCGGGTGGCGGACGACGTCGGTGGCGGTGAAGTGGTGGATCTCGATGCCCGGGATGTTGCGGAGGATGCGCGGCGCCTGGAGGAGGCCGGAGGGCTTCGAGCGCGGGAGGTCGATCTGGGTGACGTCGCCGGTGATGACCATGCGCGACTCGTCGCCGAGGCGGGTGAGGAACATCATCATCTGCTCCGGCGTGGTGTTCTGGGCCTCGTCGAGGATGATGAAGGAGTTGGCGAGCGTGCGGCCGCGCATGTAGGCGAGCGGCGCGATCTCGATGATGCCCTTCTCGGCGAGCGTGGTGGCGTCCTCGGGCGAGAGCAGGTCGTGCATCGCGTCGTAGAGCGGCCGCAGGTAGGGGAGGATCTTCTCGCGCAGGTCGCCGGGCAGGAAGCCGAGCGTCTCGCCCGCCTCGACCGCGGGGCGGGTGAGGACGACGCGCTGCACCTGGTTCTTCATCAGTGCGGTGATGGCGGCGGCCATGGCGAGGTAGGTCTTGCCCGTGCCGGCGGGGCCGATGCCGAAGACGACCGGGTTCTTCTGGATCGCCTGCAGGTAGAGCTTCTGGCCGATGGTCTTGGGGACGATCGTCTTCTTCGCCGTGCCGATCTGCAGCGGCTCGGAAAAGAGCGCGCGCAGGCGCTCGGGGCCGCCGTCGGAGATGAAGGTGAGCAGCAGGCGGTGAAAATCCGCCGTGCGCATCGCCATGCCCTGGGTGCGGCCCTCGTTGAGGCGGGCGAAGAATTCGTCGGCGCCGGCGACGGCGGCTTCGGGGCCGTCGATCTTCAGCCAGTCGTCGCGGGTGACGAGGCGGACGCCGAGCTTCTGCTCCGCGAGCGTCAGGTTGGCCTCGTTGTTGCAGTAAAGCTGGGCGAGCTGGCGGGCGTTGGGGAAGGAAACGGTTTTCGAGACGGAGGGCACTGGGACGGAGGACGGAAAGCGGAGGGCGGAGGACTGAGGACGGAAGGCGGGCGACGTCGGGCGCTCAGAGGCGCGCGGGCATTTTCGGGAGCGTCTCGGCGAGGCGCCGATACATGGCCTCGAGCGATTGCGGCAGGACGCGCGTCTCGCCGATGACGGGCATGAAGTTCGTGTCGCCGGCCCAGCGCGGGACGATGTGGGCGTGGAGGTGCGGGATGCTGCCGCCTCCGGCGGCGCCGAGGTTGAAGCCGATGTTGAAGGCGTTCGGGTTCAGCGCGGCCTTGAGCAGCTCCTTGCCGAACACGATCTCGTCCATCAGGTCGGCGCGTTCGGCGGCGGTGAGCTCGGTCAGGTCGCTGGCGGCGCGGAACGGCACGGCGAGGAGGTGGCCGGCGTTGTAGGGAAAGCGGTTCAGCACGAGGTAGCTCAACGGGCTGCGATGGACGATCAGCGCCCGCGCGTCGTCCCCGAGGGCGGGCAGGGCGGTAAAGATGTCCCCCGTGTCGGGCAGCCGCGGCGCCTCGATGTATTCCATGCGCCAGTAGGCGTGCAGGTGTTGCATGATTCGCCGCAAGGTGGGACAGCCCCGACGGGTTGTCAAAGCTCGGGGACGGCGGGAGATGGACGGGGCGGGGAGCCGCGGCTTGACAGGGGGCCGGGCGGCTTAGTATGACGTTCGTCATATTAAATCCCATGCGCTATTCCGCCGGCCATAAACTCGCGACCCGGCGCCGCATCCTCGAGGCGGCGAGCGCGGCGTTTCGCGAGTCGGGCGTGGCGGCGACGGGCGTCGACGACGTGATGCGGCGCGCCGGGCTGACGCATGGCGGCTTCTACGCGCATTTCCGCGACAAGAACGAGCTGATCGCCGAGGCGTGCGCGACCGGCTTCGACATGGGGCAGGAGAACCTGGCGCGCATCGCGGCGCTGCCGACGCGCCGCCAGCGCGTGCGCGCGCTCGCCGCCAGCTACCTGAGCGCGCACCACCGCGACGATCGCGCCGGCGGCTGCCTCGTGGCGGCGCTGGGCGCGGAGGCGTCGCGCCCGAAGGGCCGGGCGCAGCGCGGCTACGCCGAGGCGCTGCAACGTCATCGCGGCCGGCTCGCCGCGGCGCTGCGGCTGGCCGAGGACCCGGCGGAAAACGAGCGGCTCACGACGTCGCTGCTCAGCATGCTCATCGGCGCGCTGATCCTCGCGCGCTCGCTGCTGGACGAGGCGGCGAGCCGCCAGCTGCTCGCGCAGACGCGCGAGACCGCGATCGCCTGCTTCGGCTGACCCCATTCGCCCTCCTCCCTTTCCCATGAACCATCCGCTCCAACCGCCGCGCCGTCGCGTGGTCGTCACCGGCCTCGGGGCCGCAACTCCCGTCGGTCTCACCGCGCCCGATTCCTGGCGCGCACTCGTGGCCGGCGAATCCGGCCTCGGCCCGATCACGCGCTTCGACACGACGAATTGTCCGGTGACGATCGCCGGCGAGGTGAAGAACCTCGACCCGCTGCGCCCGCTGGCCCAGCCGGTCTTCCCGCGCGGCGCCGGCACGGAGCCGGTGACGGCGGCCTTCAACGCGAAGGACACGAAGAAATTCGGCCGCTTCACGCACCTCGGGTGCGTGGCCGCGCTGGAAGCCTACGTGGACAGCGGCCTCGACGCGCACCGCGCGACGCTGTCGGCCGAGCGCATGGGCGTGAACCTCGGCGTCGGCCTCGGCGGCCTGCCCGAGATCGAGGGCACGCACGAGACGTGGCGCCGGGACGGTTACCGGAAGATCTCGCCCTTCTTCATCATCCAGATCGCGCCCAACCTGCTCGCCGGCCAGGTGAGCCTGCTGCTCGACGCGCGCGGCCCGAACATGTGCGTCGCCTCCGCGTGCGCCACGAGCGGCCACGCCCTCGGCGAGGCCGCGGCGGCGATCGCGCGCGGCGACGCCGACGTGATGTTCGCCGGCGGCGCGGAGTCGACGATCACGCCGCTCGCGATCGGCGCGTTCGCGCAGATGCGCGCGCTCTCGAAGCGCAACGACGACCCGAAGAAGGCATCGCGCCCCTACGATGCGGCGCGCGACGGCTTCGTGCTCAGCGAGGGCGCGGTGGTGTTCGTGCTCGAGGAATACGAGCAGGCCAAGCGCCGCGGGGCGAGGATCTACGCCGAGCTGCGCGGCTACGGCGCGTCGGCCGACGCGCACCACCTCTCCTCGCTCGCCCCCGGCGGCGAGGGCTCGCAGCGCTCGATGCGCGCGGCGCTCGCGACGGCGGGGCTGCGGCCGGACGAGATCGACTACGTTTCCGCACACGCGACCTCGACGCCCGGCGGCGACGGCGAGGAGGCGGCGGCGATCGCGACCGTGTTCGCCGGCAACAAGGCGGCGCTGAACGTCAGCGGCGTGAAGTCGATGACCGGCCACCTGCTCGGCGGCGCGGGCGCGATGGGTGCGTTCGCGGCGGTGATGGCGATCCGCGACGGCGTCGTGCCGCCGACGATCAACCTCGACCAGATCGAGCCGGCCTGCGCCGAGCTCGGCCTGAACTTCACGCCCAACACGGCGGTCCGCCGGCCGGTGCGCGCGGCGCTGTCGAACTGCTTCGGCTTCGGCGGCACGAACGCCTCGCTGGTGTTCGCGGCGGTGTGAGGAGCGCGCGCCAGATGGAACCGCCGGCGCAAGCCTTCTTTGTCGGGCGGGGTCGCCGAACCCCGCCGCGAGCGCGGCGAGAGCTTCGAACGGCGGGGTTGGGCGACCCCGCCCGACAATCACGGCCATGAGCGCGGTTCTCCTCGCGGCGGCGGCGAAGCGCGGCGTCCCGGTGCCACCGGTGCCGCACGATGCCGATGCGCTGGCGGAGCTCGCGGCGGCGATCTTCGTGCGGCCGCTGCGCGGCGCGCGGCGGGTGCCGCGCGAGCTCGGCTATCTGGAAACGGCGCGGCGGCGGACGCTGCGCACGAGCCAGGGTGCGCTCGCGGCGTGGGAGTGGTCGCCCGCGCCAGAGTCCGTATTACGGACTCTGGGCGGCGCAGGGGACGCGCCGCCGCTGGTCGGGCTCGTGCACGGCTGGGAGGGCCACGGCGCGCAGCTCGGCGCCTTCGCGGCGCCGCTGGCGGAGGCGGGCTTTCGCGTGCTGGCGTTCGACGCGCCGGGACACGGGGACTCGCCCGGCGACGAGGCGCACGTGCCGCTGGTGGGGCGCACGCTGGCGGAGATCGAGCGCGAGGCGGGCCGGTTTTTCGCGCTGATCGGGCACTCGATGGGCGCGGCGGGCGCGGCGATGAGCACGACGCTCGGCGTCGCGCCGCGCGGGCTGGTGCTGCTGGCGCCGCCGCAAAGCCAGCTCGAGCGGCTGACGCGGGTGGCGGCGCGGCTGCAGCTGGCGGACGGGTTGCGCGAAAAATTCTTCGCGGCGGTCGAGCGCCGGACGGCGGCGCGCAATGCGGACGTCGACTTGCGGGTGGTGGCGCGGACGGCGCCGTGCGCGCTGCAGGTGTTTCACGATCCAGCGGACGAGGACGCGAGTTTCACGGCGACGGAGGAAATCGTGGCGCTCTGGCGCGGGGCGCGGCTGGTGCCGGTGCCCGGCCGCGGGCACTACCGGATCCTGGCCACGCCGGAGATCGTGCGGCAGGCGGTGGAGTTCATCGGCGGCTTGCGGTGAGCGTCGCCGCCGCCAAGCTCGCCGCGTGCTCCAGGAGTTCAAACAGGTGACGCAGGAGGCCGGCGGCGGGCGCCGGCGCTGGTTCGAGGACGAGGCGCTGGAATTGATCGTCTGGTATCGCGGCGACGGGGCGTGCGACGGGTTTCAGCTTTGCTACCCGGGCGCCGACCGGCGGGAGCGGGCGCTGACCTGGCGGGAGGCGCGCGGCTTTTCGCACGCGGTGGTCGACCCCGGAGACACGCGGCCGGATAAGAACCTCACGCCGGTGCTGACGCCCGACGGGGCGGTGCCGTGGGCGCGGCTCGAGCGCGAGTTCGACGCGCGGGCGGCGCGGCTCGAGCCGGCGGTGCGGGATTTCGTGGCCGAACGCCTGCGGGAGGGCGCGCGATGAGCGAGCGCCGGCTGGTCGTCTTCGTCGTGCTGCTGCTGCCGGTGCTCGGCTGGTCGGCGGTGCGGCCGCACGATTATTTCACGTGGCTGCTCGAGGTGCTGCCGGTGCTGATCGGCGTGCCGCTGATGATCGCGGTGCGGCGGCGTTTCCCGCTGTCGACGCTCCTGCTCGTGCTGGTGTGGCTGCACTGCGTGGTGTTGATCTTCGGCGGACACTACACCTACGCGCGCGTGCCGCTGGGCGAGTGGTGGATGCAGTGGTTCGGGTGGACGCGGAACAACTACGACAAGCTTGGGCATTTCGCGCAGGGTTTCGTGCCGGCGATCCTGGCGCGGGAGATCCTCGTGCGGACATCGCCGCTGGGCGATCGCGGGGACGGCCGACGCTCGCGCTGGCTGGGCTTCCTCGTCACGAGCGTCTGCCTCGGTTTCAGCGCGCTCTACGAGCTGATCGAGTGGGGGTGGCGGTGGCGTCGGGTGCGGCGGCGGACGATTTTCTCGGGACGCAGGGTTACGCGTGGGACACGCAGTCGGACATGGCGTGGGCGCTGGGTGGGGCGCTGGCCGCTTTGGCGTTGCTGAGCCGGGGGCACGACCGTTCGATGGCGCGACTCCCGCATGGAAGCCCCGAGCCCGAACGCTGAAATTCCGTCCGCCGCGCCGGCGGCGCCCGGGGCTTTCGTGGCCGCCCTCGTGCTGGCGGGCGGCTTCGTGGCGTTCGTGGCGTGGGATCAGTCGCACTGGTGGCGGGTGAAGGAGGATTACACGTTCGGCTGGCTGGTGCCGGTGTTCACGGCGTATGCGGTCTACGATCGCTGGCCGCAGATCCGGGCGCGACTGGCCGAGGCGGCGCGGGCGGAGCCGGCGGCGGCGGGGGTGCGATGGACGCTGAACGTCGCCGCGGCGCTCGGGCTGGTGGGCGGCGCGCTGTTTTTCCTGCTCGGCGCCTTTTACCGTGCGGGCGCGGGCACGTCGCAGCCGGGGACGTTCGCGCTGACGACGGGCATGATGGCGATCGTGCTGTCGCTGCTGTTTTTCAACGTGCCGACGCGGACGGACCGGAGCCCCGGGGCGGAAAGGGCGATCGAGGCACCCCGTGCCAAGCGGGGGCTCGGGGCGCTGGTGGCGGAGCCGCGGTTCCGCGTGGCGGCGCTGTTCCTCTTCCCGGTGGGCGTGTGGCTGATCTCGGCGCCGCTGGTGTCGGCGGTGGAGGCGCAGATCAGCCTGTTCCTCCTGCGCAAAGTGGTGACCGTGGTCGCCTTCGTCTTCGACGTGCTCGGCTACCCGGTGGAGCAGCAGGGCAACGTGCTGATGCTGCCGAAGGGGCCGGTGGGGGTCGCGGAGGCGTGCTCGGGCATCCGCTCGCTGACGGCGTGCCTCTTCGCGGGCTCGTTCCTCGGGGCGATGTTCTTCGACCGGCTGTGGAAGAAGGTCTTCCTCGTGGCGGCGGCGATGGGGTTCGCCTTCGTGATGAACCTCGCGCGCAGCCTCTTTCTGACCGGCTGGGCCTACGCCTACGGGCCGGAGGCGATCAACGGCACCGTGCACGACACCGCCGGCTACGCGGTGCTCGGCGTGACCTGCCTCGGCCTGCTGGCGCTGGTATGGCTGCTGAACCTGAAGCTGGAAAAATCCTCGCGCCGCCGGCGGAGAAGACGCCCTGACGCCGGCCGGGGCGGGCCGCGGCCTCACTCCGAGGTCACCAGCAGCGTCGTGGCCAGCTCGGGCCGGAGATGGCGGCGCGCGAAGGCGTTGAGTTCGTCGAC
The DNA here is from genome assembly GCF_047777955.1 of Oleiharenicola sp. Vm1. GTDB lineage: Bacteria > Verrucomicrobiota > Verrucomicrobiia > Opitutales > Opitutaceae > Didemnitutus. The sequence goes on along the minus strand of NZ_CP180537.1, from coordinate 3,369,685 downwards.
CGTGATCGAGCGGTAGTCGGCGGTGCGCGAGAGCGGCAGGGCGACGGCCCAGGGTTCGACGCCGAGGTTGGGCAGGACGTAGTAGTTCCAGTAGGTGTCGTCGCGCAGCTCGGTGGCGAGGGAAGCGACCTTCGGTTCGTGGATCTGGGTGAACTCGTCCGGGGTCAGGCCCTGGCGCGCGAGGTTCGCGGCGATCTCGCGGACGAGGCCGGCGACCTTCCGGGCGCGGGCGGGCTCGACCTGGACGGCGGCGTAGAGGAAGCCGCGGGTCGGCCACGCGCTGCTCTGCCACAGGTCGGATTCGGGCGCGTAGGTCGCGCCGAGCTCCTCGCGGACGCGGCGGGTGAGGCGGAGCTGGAGGGCGAGGGTGAGCATGCGCACGCGGCGCGGGTCCTCGATGACGCGCGGCACGTCGAACGGCCAGGCCACCATGACGGCGGTCTTGTGCAGCCCGGGCGCGAGCTGGACGGATTCCTCGACCGCGCGGCTGGTCAGGCGCGGACGGAGCGAGTCGGCGAGCGGGTGGCGGGCCTCGCGGGCGGGCAGGGAGCCGAAGGTGCGGCCGACCTCGGCAATGGTGGCCTCGGGGTCGATGTCGCCGCAGATCGACACGTCGAGCGGGCCGCGGGCGAGGATCGGCTTGATCCAGGCGCCGATGTCCTCCGGCGTGTGGCTGAACACCGCGTCGCCGTTGGCGATGCCGTAGCGATGGTCGCCGGCGTGCACGAGCCGGGAGACGACCACCTGGCCGAACTGCTCGGGGCTGGCGGCGACGCCGCTGTAGTAGGATCGCAGCTGGCTCATGGCGGTGAACATCGGCGCCGGTCGCAGCGCGGGGTCGAGCACGTAGGCGGCGTTCAGGCGCAGCAGGGTCGGCAGGCTGGCGCGGGAGGCGGTGCCGGCGAAGACGTAGCAGTCCTCCTCGGCTTGGAAATTCAGCTGGAGGGACTCGGCGGCGAGGATGCGGCTGAGCGAGGCCTCGTCGTGGCGGCCGACGCCGCCGGGAAGGAGCACGGTCGCGCTGGCGGCGGCGAGGCCGGCCTTCGCGGCCGGTTCCTCGACCCGGCCGTAGCCGACGCGCACGCGGACCTCGACGTGGTTGGGCTGGTAGTCCGTGCGCTTGAGGGCGAGCCGGACGCCGTTGGGGAAGGTCACGACCTGGGCGTCCACCTCGGGGAAGGACTGGCGCGAGGCCGCGGCCGGCACGGGGCCGTCGAACGGGTAGGCGAGCGTCTTCGCGATCACGACCGGCTTGTCCTCGAGCGGGGTGAGGCGGCGGTTGTCGACGACGGCCTGGACGATGTCGTCGCCGCGGGTGAGGCCCGCCTGCGTGCCGAGCACGGCGAACTGGCGGGCGTCGCCCGGCCAGGTCTCGCGCAGGGCGGCCAGGCACTCCGCGGGGGTGAGCTGGCGGACGCGTTGCTCGACCGCGGCCCAGGTGTCGGCGGGCGAGGTGGGCACGAAGCCGAATTCGATCGCCTGCAGGAGCGCTTGCGCGAGCGCCAGGGAGGGCGTGCGCGGGGCGGAGCGGATCGCCTCCTGGTAATGGGCCGCGAAGCGCACGCGTTGCGCCTCCACCTCGTCGTCGGAGAAGCCGTAGGCGAGGGCGCGGCGGAGTTCCTCGTCGAGCGTGGTGATGCCGCGGCGCCAGAGTCCGGTCTGGGTGCTGATCTGGAGGAAGCTGACGTCGGCGGACTGGAAGAAGTCGAAGCTGCCGGCCTGGGCCTGGCCGAAGGCGACCGGGTTGTCGCGCACCAGGACCTGGAGACGCTCGTGCAGCATCCAGTCGACCGCGGAGCGGGCGATGGCCGCCTCGCGGGCGGCGCGGGTGTCGAGGGGCGCGCGGTTGGGCCGGACCGAGTAGACGACGTTGGTCATGCCCCCGGGCTCGTGGGTGGCGATGTAGCGCGCCTCGGGGCGATCGGGGTGGGCAAAGCGGCCGAGGTCCGGCTCGGGCGGCGGCGGAGCGGCGGGCTCGGCGAGCGGGCCGAAGTGCCGGGTGACGAGCGCGACGAGTTGCTCGCGCGGCGCGTCGCCGACGGCGATGAGCGCCAGGCGCGAGGGCCGATACCACGTGCGATAGAACGCGCGCAGCGCCTCGGGCGTGGCCCGGCGGAGCTGTTCGGTCTCGCCGAGGACGGAGCGCGCGGCGAAGCGCGTCTGCGGGAAGAGGTATTCCTCGATCTCCCGTCCGTAGTCGAGGCGCGTGCTGGTGTGGGCGCGGCGCTCGCTTTCGACAACGCCGAACTCGCGCTTCACCTCCGACGGGGCGAAGGTGACGTTCTGCGCGAATTCGACGAGCACCTCGAAGGCCTGGCGCAACGTGGTCTCGTCCGTGCGGGGGACGTCGAGCTGGTAGAAGGTGGAGGTGTAGCCGGTGAAGGCGCTCAGGTGCGCGCCGAGGCGGTAGCCGGCGCGCTGCATGGTGTCGACGAGCGTGGTGCCGGGGTAGCGCGTCGTGCCGTTGAACGCCATGTGCTCGACGAAGTGGGCGAAGCCGCGCTGGTCGTCGCGCTCGTAGATCGAGCCGGACTGCACCCGCAGGATGAGGAACACGCGGCCCGCGGGCTCGGCGTTCGAGCGCACGACGTAGCGCAAGCCGTTGGGTAGGGTGCCCCACTGCCACGCCGGGTCGGGATGCAGGTCGGCCGTCTCGAGCGGCCAGTCGGCGGCGGGGAGCGCGGCCGGCGCGGCGAGCAGGGCCGCGAACAGGGTCAGGCGCGTGAGCAGGGGGCCGAGAAGACGGGCGCGGCGCGGCGCCCAACCGGGGAGTGCATCAGAGACGGTGAGATGAATTGGCCCGGGGCGGACTGAATCGGAACGGGCGCGGGCTTGGCAATGCGGATTCGCCGCCGCGCGGGGACAAAAAAATCCGCGGTCGCCGGCGACCGCGGATGGGAGAGGGGGCGGGAAGCGGCGCTCAGTTCGCCTTCTTCACCTCGGGGAGCGAGATGAACTCGCTGCTCTTGGCCGGATCGAGGTAGCGGTGCGCGAGCTCGGTGAGTTCGGCGGCGGTGATCGACTCGAGGTCGCCCAGGCGGTTGCGCGCCCACTCGAGGCGCTCGGGCTGCTCCTGCGCGGCGGAGAGCACGCTGCCGAGCCAGTAGGGATTGGTGCGCACGGACTGGCGCGCGGCGGTGAGCGCGGGCTGCTTGGCGCGGACGAGTTCCTCGTCGGTCACGCCCTTATCGAACAGGCTGGTGGCGGCGGCCTTCATGGCGTCGGCGACGGCGCGGGCCTTGTCGGGGGCGACGGTGGCGTTGGCGACGAGGTGGCCGAAGCCCTTGAAGGTGTCGCTGAGGCTGGCCCCGGCGTCGGGCGAGTAGGTGTCGCCCATCTCCTCGCGGATCTTGACGCGCAGGCGGTCGTTGAACACGGCGGCGAGCAGGCTGATGCGGCGGGCGAGCTTGGCGTCGCGGGCGTCGGTCGCGGGCCAATACATCTGCACGATGCCCTTCGGGATCTCGGTGACGGTGAAGAACTGCTTGGCGACGGGTGCGCCGAAGGCGACCTGGCGCTCGGCGTCGTAGGCGGGCTTGGCCTCGCGCGGGGGCAGGGCGCCGAAGGTGGCGGCGACGGCGGCGGTGGCGGCGGCGGGGTCGAAGTCGCCGACGATCGCGACCTCGATGGCGCCGCGGGCGAACTGTGGCACGAGCCAGGCCTTGGCCTCGGCGAGCGTGCGCGCGGTGGCGTCGGCCTTGGCGGGGAGGCCGAAGCGGTGGTCGCCGTTGGCGAGGAGCGGCGGGACCTCGGTCTGGAGCGGCCATTCGACGGTGTTGGCGCCGCGGGTGTAGAAGGCTTCGACGCCCTTCGCGTAGAGGCGCATGGCCTCGGGGCGGAAGCCCGGGTCGGTCACGTAGGCGGCGAGGAGCTGGAGCTGGAGGGCGAGGTCGTTGCGGTTGGTGGTGCCGTTGAAGACGAAGGCGTCGCCGGCGATGCTGAAGCTCGTGCCGACGGTCCGGCCGGCGAGGAGGCGCTGGAGGTCGTCGGCGCTGTGCTGGCCGAGGCCGCCGGCGAGGAAGGTGTTGCCGACGAAGAAGGGCAGGCCGGGCTGGTCGGCCGGCGCGGTGAGGCGGCCGCCGCCGATGCGCACGCTGATGCGGACGCGGCCGGCCTCGAAGTCGGTCGGCTTAAGGTTGAGGCGCACGCCGTTGGCGAAGGTGAGGAGCGTGATGCCGAGGTCCTCGGCCTTCTGCTCGTGCTGGACGGTGCCAGGGGGACCGAAGCGGGTGTAGGCGAACTGCGCCTCCTCGATCTTGGCCGGCGGCTGCACGGCGACGGCGCGGCTGGCCTCGTAGGCGGCGACGATCTGGGTCTCGGCCTGGTCGAGCTGGAGGTTGCCGGTGACGAAGATGCGGCGGCCGGTGTGGTCGTCGAAGGCGTTGCGCAGGGCGGCGAGGCAGTCCTCGGCCGTGATCTTCTCGAGCGCGGGGGCGAAGAGTTCCAGCTCGGTCTTGGGATGGGTGAAGACGTTCTGGTCGACGAAGCTGTTGACGATTTCCATCGCCAGGCCCTCGGAGCGGCGGGTGGGGGCGGTGCGGACGGCCTGCTCGAGGGCGTTGCGCAGGCCGGCGACGGCCTCCTTCAGCTCGGCGGCCTGGAAGCCGAACTGGAGGGCGCGGCGGAGCTCCTGCTCGCCGACGCCGAGGGCGGCGCGCCACTGCTCGGGCTTGCAGGTGAGCTCGACCGAGGCGTTGCGGAAGAAGTCGAACTGCTCGGTGGCGCCGACCTGGCCGCCGATGAAGGGCGCGCCCTCCTGCTTGGCGAGGATGGAGAGGCGGCGGTTGAGCATGCGCAGCGCGAGCTGGCGCGGGAGATACTTGAGGCGGTTGGCGGCGGTGTCGGGCTCGAAGCTGTAGGGCGTGACGGTCTGGATCGAGACCTGCACGGAGCCGGCCTCGGGCTCGGGGAGGAGCTTGGCCACGACGCCCGCGACGGGCGTGACCGCGCCCAGCGACGGCGGGAGCGCGGCGGGCGCGCGCGGCGTCACGGGGGCCAGTTTCTCCTTCAGCACGCGCTCGACGGTGGCGGGGTCGAAGTCGCCCACGGCGACGACGCTGATGAGCTCCGGGCGATACCAGGTGTTGTAGAAGTCGACGAAGCGCTGGCGCGGGGCCTGGGCGATGATCTCCTCGCGGCCGATCGGGATGCGCTGGATGAAGCGGGCGTCGGGGAGGAGGAACTCGAATTCGCCGATGAACTGGCGGAACTCGACCGAGTCGCGCGCGCGCTTCTCGCTCAGGATGATGCCGCGCTCCTTGTTGATCTCGTCCTCGAGCAGGAGCAGGCCGCCGGCGTAGTCGGCGAAGAGCGTGAAGGCCTTGTCGAGCGTCTCGGGCTTGGTGTCGGGCAGCTCGAGCATGTAGACGGTGCGGTCGAAGCTGGTGAAGGCGTTGGTGTCGCCGCCGAAGCTCATGCCGAGGCGCTGGAAGAACTCGACCAGCGTGCCCGGCGCGTAGTGCGTGCTGCCGTTGAACGCCATGTGCTCGAGGAAATGGGCGAGGCCGCGCTGGTCGTCGGACTCGTTGAGCGAGCCGGCGCGCACGACGAAGCGGAGGCTGGCGCGGTTCTTCGGCTCGTGGTTGGGGAGGATGGCGTAGCGGAGGCCGTTGTCGAGGCGGCCCCATTGGACGGCGGGGTCGACCGGCAGGTCGGAGGTTTCGTGGGCGAGCTGCGAGGTGAGCGGGGCCGCGAACAGCGACGCGACCGCGAGGCAGGAGAGGAGCGCGATGCGGGACAACATGGCGGGAAAGATTCAGCAAGCCTGCCGGGGTGGCAAGAGCCCCGGTGTAGTTCTTTCGGAGTGTTTTTTCGGCTTGCCTGGGTCGCGGGCGACCCGTGCGGCCGACAAGATTTTTCGTGACCCCGCCGCGCGCGGGTCTTCTACTTCCGCGAAAATGAAGAAAGCCAAACGCCAGACGAAACGCCCCGAAGACCTCAACGCCGCCCTCGCGGCGAAGAAGGGACCGGTCTCGCAGTTCATCGCGCACAACTACCGCCACTTCAACGCGGCCGCCCTGCTCGACGCCGCGAAGGGCTACGAGGCGCACCTCGCCGCGGGCGGCAAGATGCTCGTCACCCTCGCCGGCGCCATGTCGACGGCCGAGCTCGGCATCACCCTCGCCGAGATGATCCGCCAGGACAAGGTCCACGCCATCGTCTGCACCGGCGCCAATCTCGAGGAGGACATCTTCAACCTCGTCGCGCACGACTACTACGAGCGCGTCCCGCACTACCGCCACCTCACCGCGGCGGACGAGCAGGCGCTGCTCGACCGGCACATGAACCGCGTCACCGACACCTGCATCCCCGAGGGCGAGGCCATGCGCCGCATCGAGGCCGCCGTGGCGGAGGAGTGGATCGCGGCCGACCAGAGCGGCCAGCGCTTCTTCCCCCACGAGTTCATGTATAAAATTCTCCGGTCGGGTAAGCTGAAGAAGTTCTACCAGATCGACCCGAAGAACTCGTGGATGCTCGCCGCCTGCGAGAAGAACCTCCCCATCATCGTCCCGGGCTGGGAGGACGCCACGCTGGGCAACATGTATGCCGGCCGCTGCGTCACCGGCGAAATCAAGAACGTCCACACCGTCCGCACCGGCATCGAATACATGGTCTGGCTGGCCGAGTGGTATACGAAGACCGCGAAGCGGCTCCGCAACGGCGAGGGCTCGATCGGCTTCTTCCAGATCGGCGGCGGCATCGCGGGCGACTTCCCGATCTGCGTCGTGCCCATGCTGCACCAGGACCTCGGCCGCACCGGCGTGCCGCTGTGGGGCTACTTCGCCCAGATCAGCGACTCGACCACCAGCTACGGCAGCTACTCCGGCGCCGTGCCGAACGAGAAGATCACCTGGGGCAAGCTCGGCGAGAAGACGCCGAAGTTCATCGTCGAGTCCGACGCCACGATCGTCGCCCCGCTGATCTTCAGCTGGGTGTTGGGTCAGTAAGCGTTTCCTTTTTGAACCACAGAGGCACAGAGGACACGGAGACCTGCTCTGTGGACTCTGTGCCTCTGCGGTTTGGTCCGATGCCTGCCTCGCCGTGATCTGGGTCTACCGCCTCCTCTTTCTGCCCGCGCTGCTGCTCGCCGCGCCGTATTACCTCTGGCGGATGCGGAAGCGCGGCGGCTATGCCGTGGGCTTCGGCGGCCGCTTCGGCGAGGTGCCGGAGCTGCCGGCGAAAAGCGCCGCGCGCAAACGCGTCTGGCTCCAGGCGGTGAGCGTCGGCGAGATGCTGGCCATCGGGCCGCTGCTCGAGGGGCTCAAGCGCGACGGCTGCGAGACCTACCTCACGACGACCACGAGCACGGGCTACGCGCTCGCGAAGGAGAAGTATGCCCTGCTCACGATCGGCATCGGCTACTTCCCGCTGGATTTCTGGGCGTTCAGCGCCCGGGCCTGGCGGCAGGTGCAGCCCGACCTCTGCGTCCTGATGGAAGGCGAGCGCTGGCCCGAGCACGTGCGCGCCGCCCGGGGACGCGGCGTGCCGGTGGTGAGCGTGAACGCGCGGCTCTCCGACCGCAGCTTCCGCCGCTCGGTGCGCTTCAAATGGGCCCTGCGCCCGCTGGCGGCCGGGATCACGCGGGTGCTCGCCTCCGCCAAGCGCGACGAGCAGCGCTTTCGCGCCCTCGGCTTCCCGGCCGAGCGGCTGCAGACCACGGGCAACCTCAAGCTCGACGTGGCCATCCCGCTGCTCGACGACGCCGCGCGCGTCGCCCTGCGCCGCGCGGTCGGCCTGCCCGCGGGCGGGCTCGTGCTGCTCGGCTCGTCGACCTGGCCGGGCGAGGAGGAGGCGCTGCTCGAGGCCCTGCGGCGGGCGCGGGCCGACGGCCACGACGTCTCGCTGCTGCTCGTGCCGCGCCACGCCGAGCGCCGCGAGGAACTGCGCGGGCTGCTCGAGCGCAGCGGCTTTTCCTTCCATTTCCGCTCGGAGGGCGCCGCGCCGCGGACGGTCGACGTCGCGGTCGGCGACACCACCGGCGAGCTCCGCCAGCTCACGCAGCTGGCCGATCTCGTCTTCGTGGGCAAGAGCCTGCCGCCGCACGACGGCGGCCAGACGCCGGTGGAGGCCGCGATCCTCGGCAAGCCGGTGCTGCACGGGCCGAGGATGACGAATTTCCGCGACATCATCCGCTCGCTCACCGAGGCCGACGCCGTGCGGCGCGTGGCCACGCACGCCGAGCTCGTGCGCCTGGCGGTGGAGCTGCTGGAGAACGCAGCGGAGCGCGAGCAGCTCGCGGCCGCGGCCCGGGCCTGGAGCGCGGCCAACCGCGGCGCGACGGAGCGCACGCTGGCCGTCCTCCGCGCCGAGCTGGCGGCGCGCGCCTAGCGGGGCACGCCGGCCGGACCGGCGCCGACGCGGGCGAGGACGTGCGAGGCGATGTCGCGCGCGGCGGAGGGCCGGGCAAGGCGGCGAAGGCCGGCGCGCAGCTCGCGCCAGCGGGCGCCCTCGTGGGCGAAGATATCGTGCAGCGCCTGGGCGATCGCGGGGGCGTCTCGGCGAGGACGCCGGCCTGATGCGAGCGCAGCAGCTGCCAGTTGCCCTCCTCCTGGCCGGGCACGACCTGGTTCACGATCATCGGGCAGAGCGCGTTGATCGATTCCTGCGTGGTGGCGCCGCCGGCCTTGCTGATGACGACGTGGTGCGTCATCAGCAGCTCGGGGATGCGGTCGGTCCAGCCGAGCACCTCGCTGTGCGCCGGCGCGCTGCGGACGAGCTGCGCGAGCTGCTGCTGCAGGACGGTGTCGCGGCCGACGGTGAAGGTGATGTGCCAGTCGGACCACCGGGTCAGGACGCGGGCGGTCTCGAGGGCGCGCGTGCGGCCGGAGTTGATCATGTAGAGGATCCGGCGCTGGCGCGTGCGGGCGGGGTCGGGCGGCTGCAGCGTCGGGTCGCGGTCGGCGAAGGCGGCCGCGACCGGGAAGCCGGCGACGTGGACCTGCGCGGCGGCGACGCGGGCGCGATGGAGGTAGGCGGCCGAGGCGGTGTCGGTGACGAACCAGCCCTCCGACGGCGCGCGATACCAGAGCGAGTTGATCGTCAGCGCGTCGGTGACGACGGTGTGGAGCGGCGGCAGCGCGTAGCCCTGGGCGCGGAGCTGCTGGAACAGCCAGGCGTAGACCGGGTAGGTGCTGACCACGGCGTCGGGGCGGCGCGCGCGCAGCGTCCGGGCGAGCAGCTGGGCGTGCCCGCGCAGCGCGCGGAGCAGCAGCGGCGCGCTCGGCGAGCGGTCGAGCCACTGGTAGAAGCGGCTCCAGAGGCGCGGGGCGTGGTTGATGACGCGGAGGTAGGCGCGGCGCGAGATCCGGTCGAGCCGCGGGGCCTGGTGGGCGAAGAGGTCGAAAATCTCCACCTCGACCCCCGGGTGCTCGGCGAAGGCCGCGCGCAGCGCGCGGGCGGCGCTGTTGTGGCCCTCGCCGTAGCTGGCGCTGAGGATCAGGATGCGGCGCATGGTCAGGCGGTGAAGGCCGCGAGCGAGACCGGGAGCGGCAGGTCGGCCGCGGCGTCGGCGTCGTCCGCCGCCTCCGGCTGCGGCATGGGGAACTGGGCGAGGAAATCCTTGAAGTGGATCAGCTCGAAGCGGCCGTCGTGGTGCTCGACGATCGCGCTCATCGTCTCGACCCAGTCGCCGGAGTTGAGGTAGTGGACGCCATCGATCTGCTTGTCGGCCGGGGTGTGGATGTGGCCGCAGATGACGCCGGTGCAGCCGCGGGAGCGGGCGAGTGCGGCGACCTGGTGCTCGAACTTGCCGACGAACGAGACCGCCTGCTTGACGCGGGCCTTGATCGCCTGGCTGAGCGAGAAGTATTCCTTCCCGCGGAGCTTGCGCCAGGCGTTGTAGAGGCGGTTGAGGCGGAGCAGAAGCGCGTAGCCCATGTCGCCGAGGTGGGCGAGGAAGACCATGTTCTTCACCACGCCGTCGAACACGTCGCCGTGGAGCACGAGGTAGCGGCCGCGCGGGGTCTCGAGCACGCAGTCCTCGACCAGCCGGATGCGCTCGAACGTCATCGGCAGCAGGCGGGCGAGGAAGTCGTCGTGGTTGCCGCGGAGGTAGACGACGTCGGTGTCCTTCTTCTGCACCATGGTGAGGACGCGGCGGACGAAGCGCGTGTGGTCCTTGGTCCAGCGGCCGTCGCGGCGGAGGCGCCAGCCGTCGATGATGTCGCCGTTGAGGAGGAGGCGCTCGCAGCGGACGTGCTTGAGGAAGTGCGTGGCCTCGGCGGCCTTCGAGTGCGGCGTGCCGAGGTGCACATCGGAGAGGATGGCGGTGCGGACGGAGAGGACGGGCTTGCTCATGGCGAAGTTGAGAGCGGAGAACTGAGAGTGGAGAGCGCCTTGGCCGGCGTGCGCGTGGCGTTGTGGTCGTCGATCGCCTCGGCGAGGTCGCGGGCGAAGCCGTCGATGACGGCGTCCCACGAGAGGCGGGCGGTGGTGGCGCGCGCGGCGCGGGCGAGGCGGGCGCGGAGCGCGGCGTCGCCGGCCAGACGCAGGGCGTGGGCGAGGAACGCGGCCTCGTCGCCCGGGCGCGCGACGAGGCCGTTCTGCTCGTGGCGGATGAACTCGTGGGCGGCGGCGTAGTCGAAGGCCCCGACGGCGAGCCCGCTGGCAAGGGCCTCGGTGACGACGTTGCCGAAGGTCTCGGTGTGGCTGGCGTGGAGGTAGAGGTCGCCGCTGGCGTAGTGGCGGGCGAGGTTGGCGCCGGTGTAGAAGCCGGTGAAGACGGCGTCGGGCCGCTGGCGCTGGTAGGTCGCGAGCATCGGGCCGTCGCCGACGAGCACGAGGCGGGCGCGCGGCTGGACCGCCTTGATCGCGTCGTAGGCGCGGAAGAGCAGGGGTAGTTTTTCTCCGCGGCCATGCGGCCGACGTGGACGATGACGAGGTCGCCCGGCTGCGCGCCCCACGAGGCGCGGAGCTCCTCGTCGCGGCGCTCGGGGGTGAAGAGCCGGGTGTCGACGCCGCGCGAGAGCAGCCGGAGGTGCGCGTAGCCCTCGGCGTCGAGCCGGGCGCGCAGGTCGTGCGTCGGCACGAAGGTGCGGAGCGTGCGGTTGTGGACGCGGCGGAGCCAGGCGGCGACGACGGGCTTGAGGAAGCCGAGGCGGTAGTCGCGCGCGTATTGGTCGAAGTTGGTGTGGAAGCTCGAGGTGACGGGGAGGCCGAGGGCCTGCGCCGCGCTGATGGCGGAGGCGCCGAGCGGGCCCTCGGTCGCGACGTGGACGAGATCGGGCGCGCTGACGGACCAGAGCTGGCGCAGGCGGCGGCGGGCCGGGAAGCCGACGCGCAGCTGCGGGTAGCCGGGCAGGGGAAGCCCGGCAGGCGCACCTGCCGGCAGGCGAGGCGCTGCGTCACGGTGCAGCGCGGGGATTCGTGGCGCTGGCGCGGGCGGACGACGGTCACGCGGTGCCCGCGGGCGGCGAGGCCGTCGACGAGGCGGCCGAGCGTCATGGCGACGCCGTTGATCTCGGGAGCGTAGGTTTCGGTGACGAGGGCGAGGTGCAAGATGGTTTGCCCGGACAGCGGCGGAGCCGGCCGTCGAGCGGAGGCAGGTTGGCACGCGCAGGTGAAGAACCCGCGGCGGCCGGGTGACGAATCGGTGAACAAAGTTGCGGCCGGGCTGACTCAGGTGACATTCAGGTGACGACGCCGGTTGCCGCTGGCCGCTGGCCCGGGGCGTCGTTAGCTGCGTCCCGTCCCATGAGTCCCGCCGTCAAACGCCCCAAACGCTCGCCCAAGATCACCGCCGCGATCGGCCGTGCCCTGTCCGCCGGCACGGGCCCGGCCTGGCATTATTTCAACCGCGAGCTCAGCTACCTCGCGTTCAACCGCCGCGTGCTCGAGCAGGCCCAGAGCCCGGCGAACCCGCTGCTCGAGCGGGTGAAGTTCCTCGCCATCGTCAGCTCGAACCTCGACGAGTTCTTCGAGATCCGCGTCGCCGGCCTCCAGCAGCAGCAGGACTCGGCCGGCGGGGAGCCGAGCATCGACGGCCTGACGCCCAAGGAGCAGCTGAAGCAGATCCGGGCCGGCGTGGAGAAGCTCAGCCGGGACCAGCACCGCTGCTGGCACGAGCTGCTCGTCCCCGCGCTGGCGAAGGAGGGCATCGCGTTCCTGACCCCGGCGCAGCTCGACGCCAAGCAGCGCGCGTGGGTCGAGCAGTATTTCACCACCAGCGTCCTGCCCGTGCTCACGCCGCTCGCGATCGACCAGGCGCACCCGTTCCCGCAGCTCGGCAACAAGACGATGAACGTGCTGCTCACCCTCGACAACCCGGAGACCCCCGAAAACGAGGCGCACCTCGCGATCCTGCCCGTGCCCCGCAGCCTGCCGCGGCTGGTGCTGCTCGACGGCGACGCCAAGGTGCAGCGCTTCGTCTTCCTCAGCGACGTGATCAAGCTCTGCGCCGGCGCACTGTTCCCCGGCTACGTCATCCGCAGCGCGCACGCCTTCCGCGTCACCCGCAACAGCGACCTCTACATCGACGAGGAGGAGGTCGAGAATCTGCTCAAGAAGATCGAGGACGAGCTGCGCAACCTCCGCCGCGGCGCCGCCGTGCGCCTCGAGATCGAGGACGGCGTGGACGACGAGACCTTCCAGACGCTCTGCCGCCACCTCGCGCTGCCGGAGGAGAACGCCTTCCGCACCCGCGGCCCGTTGAACCTCCTCCGGCTGATGGGGCTCTACGAGCGCACCGACCGGCCGGACCTGAAATACGCGCCCTTCGTGCCGGCGGAGATGCCCTTCCTGCGCGCGAAGCCGCTGCTCTTCGACGTCATCCGCGAGCGCGACGTGCTGCTGCACCATCCCTACGAGTCGTTCACGCCGGTGGTGGACTTCATCGAGCAGTCTGCGACCGATCCGCACGTGCTCGCGATCAAGCAGACCCTCTACCGCACCAGCGGCGACTCGCCCATCGTGCGCGCGCTCATCGAGGCCTCGCGCCTGGGCAAGCAGGTCACGGCCCTGGTCGAGCTGAAGGCGCGCTTCGACGAGGCGAACAACATCAAGTGGGCCCGCGAGCTCGAGGAGGCGGGCGTGCACGTGGTGTTCGGCCTCGTCGGCCACAAGACCCACTGCAAGTGCAGCCTCGTCGTCCGCCAGGAGGCCGACGGGCTCCGCCGCTACGTCCACCTCGGCACGGGCAACTACAACCCCAAGACCGCGCGCCTCTACACCGACCTCAGCCTGCTCACCGCCAGCCCCGAGCTGACGGCCGAGGTGGCGCAGCTCTTCAACGCCCTCACCGGCTTCGGCCGCACGCCGGAGTTCCGGCACCTGCTCGTCGCGCCGTTCAACCTCCACTCCCGCATCCAGGAGCTGATCGCCGCCGAGGCCGCGCACGCCGCCGCCGGCCGCCCGGCCCGCATCATCGCGAAGATGAACAAGCTCGTCGACCCGGTGACGATCGACAACCTCTACGCCGCCTCGCAGGCCGGCGTGCAGATCGACCTCATCGTGCGCGCCACCTGCTGTCTTGCGCCCGGGCTCAAGGGCCAGAGCGAAAACATCCGCGTGCGCAACCTCGTCGGCCGCTACCTCGAGCACGCGCGCATCTATTACTTCGAGAACGGGGGCGCGCCGCATCTCTTCGCCGGCAGCGCCGACTGGATGACGCGCAACTTCTTCCGCCGCGTCGAGGCGCTGTTCCCGATCTACGATCCCGAGCTGCGCCGCCGCGTCATCGGCGACATCCTGCCGGCCGAGCTGCGCGACAACGTCGATGCCCGCCGCCTCCAATCCGACGCCACCTACACGCCGGTGCCGCGCGGCGAGGGCGAGATGGCGTTCTCCGCGCAGACCTATTTCATGCAGGAGGCCACCGCGCGCGCCGAATCGGCGGTCGAGGTGGCGCCCCAGCCGCAGTAACCCATGCCCGGCCGTCTCATCGCCATCGGCGACGTCCACGGTTGCGCCGACGAGTTCGAGGAACTGCTCGAAAAGCTCGCGCCCCGCGCCGACGACCGCGTGGTGCTGCTCGGCGACCTGGTCAACCGCGGCCCGGACAGCGCCCGCGTCGTCCAGCTCGCCCGCCGGCACGCCACCGCGTCGCTGCTCGGCAACCACGAGCTGCGCCTGCTGAACTTCCGCAAGACCGACGACCCGAGCCACCTGAAGAAGACCGACTACGCCACCCTCGAGCAGCTCAACGGCAAGAGCTGGGATTACCTCGAGGCGATGCCGCTGACCTACGAGGACGCCGAGCACGAGACCGTGCTCGTGCACGGCGGCTTCCTGCCCGCCGTGCCGTGGAGGAAGCAGCCCGCGCGGGTCGTCACGCGCATCCAGGTGGTCGACCGGGACGGCGAGCCGCGCAAGCGCTCCGAGGCGCCCGGCGCGCCGCATTGGTCGGAGCTGTGGAAGGGCCCGCCCTTCGTCGTCTACGGCCACACGCCCCGCGACAAGGTCGCCGAAACCAAGTGGACGCTCGGCATCGACACCGGCTGCGTGCTCGGCGGCGCGCTCACCGCGGTGATCCTGCCCGAGCGCAAGCTTGTGCAGGTGCGCGCCCGGAAGCGCTATTTCTCGCCCAACTGACCGGCGGGGAAGCGAGTTGCCGCGCCGCGCGACGCCCCGTCCCGGAGCGCCGCCGGGTCGGGACGCAAAAACCGGAAATTAAGGGTTGCCGGTGGCTGCGGCGGCTTTTTAACGGAGGGCTTTTACACGCATGAGTTCCCACGGGCCGAAGCGCGTCTACACTCCCCAGTCCCTGGAGTTCTGGTTCGAGAAGCTTGCGGCTGATTGGGAGAAGTTCTTCGAGACCGGCCCGGTCGAGCGCGGCCACCAGATGTATCGCGACAGCGAGATTCGCGAGATCGAGCTCGGCGCCAAGGACGCGATCATCCACCGCAAGGTCGACAAGAAGGAGGAATACGCCGTCATCGAGTGGGACGGCGAGGAGCTGCGCGTGCGCTCGTCCACCACCGACGCGACGCTGGCCAACGCCATCGCCGTGGCCGGCCTGCACGAGATTGAGGAGCTGGTGGCCGACGAGATGTCCGGCAAGCTCGCCGTCGGCAGCACCCCACCGATGCCGATGACGAAGAACGGCCACGCGGCCGGCGAGGCCAGCGGCCACGGCGCCAAGGCCGAGGCGTCCGGCAACGGCAAGGACCGCGACCTCCTCCTCAGCTTCACCGCGACGGGCGAGGGGCTCGTCTTCCTCGCCTACTGGAAGCAGGGCAAGAACCGCATCCCCGCCCTCGGCAACACCGCCATCCACCCGACCGCGACCGAGCGCGCCAAGCTCATCGCCCTCGCGACCTACGCGCGCAAGGCCCACTTCCGCTACAACCAGGCCACCCACGCCTACGCCATGGAGTCGCTGGCCGACATCCCCGGCTTCCTCAAGGACGTGCTGCCGCACTGGAAGAAGCAGTTCGGCGTCGAGGTCGACGCCAAGGTCGACTCGCTCAAGCTCGGCGCGCGCACGATCGAGGTCGAGGCCGTGGCGGAGCGCAAACCCGGCCGCGGCGGCGCGGCGGGCGAGGCCGGCGGCCTGAATCTGCGCTGGATTTTCCGCGCCGGCGAGAAGCTCCTCACCGACGAGCAGGCCGCCGCGCTGCTCAAGCACGGCCGCACGCCGTTCCTCGTGCCCGACCTCGGCATCGTCACGATGGCGGAGGAGAAGTGGGACAGCCTCCACCAGTGGCGCAAGAGCCTCGAGGAGGCCGAGGCCGCCGGCGACGTGCCGCCCTACCTGATTTTCTCCCTCTTCAACGACAACCGGATCAAGGTCACGCTCGGCGCCGAGATCGACGCCTGGCGCCAGAAGGTCCTCACGCCCCCGGTGCAGCCGCCGGCGCTGCCGGACTACCTGCGCAACTACCAGCGCCGCGGCGTCGAGTGGATGCACCACCTCTGCGAGACCGGCTGCCACGGCCTGCTGGCCGACGAGATGGGCCTGGGCAAGACCGCGCAGGTCATCGCCCTGCTCAAGGCCCGCCCGATGTCCGAGCACCGCCACATCGTCGTCTGCCCCGCCAGCGTCGTGCCGGTGTGGCGCGAGGAGATCGCGCGCTTCTTCCCCGAGGCGAAGGTCGAGACGCTGAAGGCCGGCCACGACTTCACCAACACCAAGGGCGCCTGCATCTGGCTCGCCAGCTACACCCAGCTGCGCAAGCACCGCGCGCTGCTCGACAGCACGCCCTTCGGCTACGCCGTGCTCGACGAGGGCCAGTTCATCAAGAACCCCGACGCCAAGGTCACGCAGGCCTGCTTCGCGCTGAAGGCCCAGCACCGCCTCGTGCTCACCGGCACGCCGCTGGAGAACCGCCAGCTCGATCTCTGGTCGATCTTCCGCTACCTGCTGCCCGGCCTGCTCGGCTCGCGCGCGGGCTTCGAGTCCGCGCTCGCCGTCGACCGCGACGCCACCATCCGCCGCCTGCGCGCGCAGATCGAGCCGTTCAAGCTCCGCCGCACCAAGAACGAGGTCGCCACCGAGCTACCGCCGAAGGTCGAGATGGACCTGCTCTGCCCGCTGACCGAGGTCCAGCGCGCCGAATACGCCCGCATCTGCACCGAGGGCCTGCAGCGCCTCGGCGAGGACATCACCGTCGCGCTGCGCGAGAAGTCCTTCGGCTTCCTCGCGCTGCTCACGCGCCTCCGCCAGGTCTGCTGCGACCCGGACCTGCTGCCCTGGCTCAACGCCCCGCTCAGCGACTCGGGCAAGCTCCAGCTCCTCGTCGAGAAACTCGCCGAGGTCGTCGGCTCCGGCCACAAGGTCGTCATCTTCTCGCAGTTCGTCACGCTGCTCGACCGCGTGCGCAGCGCGCTGGCCGCGCATTATCCGGACCTGCCGCGCTACGAGATCACCGGCATGACCGTCGACCGCCAGAAGCCCGTGAAGGACTTCCAGTCCGCGCAGGGCGCGGCGGTGATGCTCGTCTCGCTCAAGGCCGCCGGCACCGGCATCACGCTGCACGCGGCCGACTACGTCTTCCTGCTCGACCCGTGGTGGAACCCGGCGGTCGAGGACCAGGCCATCGACCGCGTGCACCGCATCGGCCAGACCAACACCGTGTTCGTCTACCGCATGGTCACCGCCGGCACGATCGAGGAGCGCATCCAGGCGCTCAAGGCCGACAAGAAGGCGCTCTTCGACCAGATCGTCGGCGGCCACGCCGGCGACTTCGAGTGGACGAAGCACTTCTCGTCGCTGAACAACCTGATCCAGCTCTCCGCCGTCGCCGCGGAGTCGGCCGAGACGAGCGGATAGGCGAGGGGAGTCCTCCGCCGGTTTTTCGACCGCGCGCCGTGGCGCGCGGTTTTCGTTTTCCGCGTTCGTCACACGCGCGTCACGAAGCCGTAACAATCGCCCTCTATTCTGCGCGGACGCGTCGGGCATTTTCCGACGCGCCCAACCCGGAAAACCGACACCATGTTCCAACTGAAATCCAAACTGCTCGCGACCGCCGCCGCGCTCTTCGCCGCCAGCGTCGCGTTCGCGCAAGACAGCAAGGCGCTCATCGATGTCCTGATCAAAAAGGGCATCCTCAACGAGGAGGAGGCCGTGAAGATCCAGAAGGATCTCGGCAAGACCGCCGCCGCGCAGGAGGTCTCCACCTCCAAGGGCAAATACCTCGAGCGGCTCACGCTCAGCGGCCGCTTCCAGATCCAATATGCCGGTCTGGGCACGGACATCGACGGCACGGCCGCCGATCCCGCGGCCACGAACCACTTTTTCATGCGCCGCATGTATCTCGGCGCCAAGGCCGAGCTCGGCCAGGGCTGGTCCGGCAACCTGAACTACGACTTCGCCGGCTCGACCTTCGACGCCGCTTTCGTGCAGTGGAAGCAGAGCGACCAGTTCGTCTTCGACTTCGGTTTCCGCAAGGTGCCGTTCGGCCTCGAGGAGTGGTATACCTCCAGCAGCAACCTCCGCGCCATCGAGCGCTCCCCGGGCACGCGCTTCTTCGTCGAGAGCAACAACGGACGCCGTCTCGGCGCCGGCAGCTACCGCACCGGCATCTTCCTTGGCGGCAAGGATACGAGCGGCTTCTTCTACAACGTGGCCGTCACCAATCCCGAGCGCGACGAGTCCGCCGCGGGCGTCACCGGCCAGGGCACGGCCACCACCAACTCGCTCGCCTACTGGGGCAACGTCGGCTACGCCGGCAAGATCGAGGGCGGCACCTTCGTCCTCAGCGGTTCGCTCGGCGTTCTGCCCGACCAGGGCGGCAAGACGCTCGGCGCCGGTGACGACCTGACCGTCTACAACCTCTTCGCGCAGATCACCCGCGGCCCGCTCGACCTCCAACTCGAATACTTCGGCAGCAAGAACGACCACGGCGTCTCCGCCTCGCAGGACTCGTCCAGCTCCGCGTTCTCGGTGCAGCCCGCCTACAAGGTCGGCGACCTCGAATACGTCGTGCGCTACTCCTATGTCGACTCCGACGGGCGCGGCCTGACGACGGGCGATCTCATCCGCTCCGCTCCTTCCGGCGGCACGATGGACAAGCTCACCGAGTGGTTCGCGGGCATCAACTACTACATCCGCGGCAACGACGTGAAGTGGCAGATCGGCTACATCCACGGCGAGTCGAAGGACACCGTCACCGGCGGTTCGGCGAAGGCCACGACCGACGGCATCCGCAGCATGATGCAGCTCAACTTCTGAGCATTCTCCACCGCCGCGGGGCGGCCGATGTCGCCCCGCGGCTCTCTTTCCTCTCCCCCACCTTTTCCCAGCTCATGAAAAAAATCCTCCTCGCCGGCCTCGCCGGTCTCCTGACGTTCGGCGCCGCTTCGGCGCAGATGCTCATCAACGGCGCCGGCGCCACGTTCCCGCAGCCGATCTACACCAAGTGGTTCGACGAATACGCCAAGGTCGACTCCTCCGTCCGCTTCAACTACCAGGGCATCGGCTCCGGCGGCGGGCAGAAGCAGATCCTCGCCGAGACGGTTGACTTCGGTGCCTCCGACGGCCCGATGTCGGACGAGAATCTCGCCAAGGCCCCCCGCAAGCTCCTCCACATCCCGACCGTCGCCGGCGCCGTGGTCGTCAGCTACAACATCCCGGGAGCGCCGAAGCTGAAGCTCGATGGTCCGACGCTCGCCAGCATCTTCCTCGGCAAGATCCGCAAGTGGTCCGACGCGGCGATCAAGTCCCAGAATCCTGGCGTCAGCCTCCCCGACATCGACATCCTCGTCGTCCACCGCTCCGACGGCAGCGGCACGACCTACATCTTCACCGACTACCTGAGCAGCGTCAGCGACGAGTGGGCGAAGGTCGCGGGCAAGAACACCTCCGTGAACTGGCCCGTCGGCCTCGGCGGCAAGGGCAACGCTGGTGTCGCCGGTCAGATCAAGCAGTCGCCCGGTGCGATCGGCTACGTCGAACTCGCCTACGCCACGCAGAACAAGCTCCCGTATGCGGACCTGAAGAACAAGGCCGGCCACTACATCACGCCGTCCCTCGACAGCGTCACCGAGGCGCTGGCCTCCGCGAACATCCCGGACGATTTCCGCTTCTCGATGGTCAACCCGCCGGGCGACAAAGCCTACCCGATCGCCGGCACCACCTGGCTGCTCGTCTACCTGGAGCAGAAGGATGCGGCGAAGGGCAAGAAGCTCGTCGAGTTCCTCCGCTGGGCCTACAGCGAGGGCGAGAAGATGGCCGCCGGCCTCGACTACGCGCCGCTCCCGGCGAACGTGCAGGCCCGGGTCCTTCAGCGCGTCGGCGAGATCAAGTATTGAGTTAACCTGATTGTAACCTGACCGGTTTGCCAACGGAGGGCGCACATCTGCACCCTCCGTTTTCTTTTCGCATGCCTCCGTCCGCGTCCGACCCTGCCACCGCCTCCGCCGCCGTGAATCCCCCGCGCCGGTGGCCGGATATCTCCTTCCGCTGGATCGCCTTCGGGGCCTCGGCGATCATCGTCGCGCTGATCTTCCTCGTCGGCTGGGAGCTTTACCGCGGCGCGCACGCGGCGGTGGGCAAGTTCGGGCTCCATTTTCTCACCGGCTCGACCTGGGATCCGGTCACCGACGAATACGGCGCGTGGCCGTTCATCTACGGCACGCTCGTCACCTCCGCCATCGCGCTCCTGCTGGCCGTTCCGCTCGGGGTGGGCACGGCCCTCTTCCTCACCGAAATCGCGCCCCAGCGCATCCGGCAGCCGATCATCGTCGTGATCGAGATGCTGGCGGCGGTCCCGAGCGTCATCTTCGGGTTGTGGGGCATCTTCGTGCTCATCCCGTGGCTGCGCGACCATGCGTTCGTGTGGCTGAAGAACTGGCTGGGCTTCCTGCCGCTCTTCCAGGGACCGATCTACGGCGTCAGCGTGCTGTCGGCCGGCATCATCGTCGCGATCATGATCCTCCCGATCGTGACGTCGGTGTCCCGCGAGATCCTGCGCTCGGTGCCGAATCTCCAGCGCGAGGCCGCCTACGCGCTCGGGGCCACCCAGTGGGAGGTCATCCGCATCGCCGTGCTCAGCTACGCCCGGCGGGGCATCTTCGGCGCCGCGGTGCTCGGCCTGGGGCGCGCGCTGGGCGAGACGATGGCCGTGACCATGGTGATCGGCAACCGCCCCGATGTGAGCGCCTCCCTCTTCGCGCCCGGCTACACCCTCTCCAGTGTCATCGCCAACGAGTTCACCGAGGCGACGACCGACGTGTATCTCGCGGCCTTGTTCGAGCTCGGGCTCGTGCTCCTGGCGGTGACGATCCTGGTCAACATCATCGCGCAACTGATGCTCCGCACCCTGACCCGCGGCGCCTCCGGAAAGGTGACCTGAGCCATGGCCGCCTCGTCGCTCGACCAGCTGGAAACCACCCGCCACGCATGGCGGAAATTCAAGAGCCGCGCCATGTCCGGGGTGTTGTTCGCCGCCAGCGCGCTCGCGATCACGCCGCTGTTCCTCGTGCTGTATTTCCTGATCAAGGAAGGCGCGAGCTCCGTGGACTGGAACCTCTTCACCCAGCTTCCGAAGCCCACCGGTGAGAGTGGCGGCGGCATGGCCAACGCGATCGTCGGCAGCCTCACCTTGCTGGCGATGGCGACGGCGGTCGGCGTGCCCATCGGCGTGCTCGGCGGCGTTTACCTGGCGGAATACGGCTCGGATCGCGTGAACTACTGGGTGCGCTTCGCCGCCGACGTGCTCAACGGTATTCCCTCGATCGTCTGGGGCATGGTCGCCTACATCCTGCTGGTCGTGCCGTTCAAGTCGTTCTCCGCCTACGCCGGCGGCGTCGCGCTCGGGATGATGATGATCCCGCTCGTGATGCGCACCACCGAGGAAATGCTGCTCCTCGTGCCCCAGGGCTACCGCGAAGCCGCGCTCGCGCTCGGCATCGCCCGCTGGAAGGTCATCACCCGCATCGTGCTGCGCACGGCCCTCAAAGGCATCGTCACCGGCGTGCTCGTGGCGCTCGCGCGCATCGCCGGCGAGACGGCGCCGCTGCTCTTCACCGCGCTCGGCAACAACTTCTGGAATCACAATCTCGCGGAGCCGATCTCGGCCGTGCCGCTGCAGATCTTCGCCTACGCCATCTCGCCCTACGAGGACTGGCACCGCCAGGCCTGGGCCGGTGCGCTGGTGCTGCTCGGCATGATTTTCCTCCTCAATCTCTTTGTGCGGCTCATTTCCCGTGATCGCAAATTCTCCTAGGCTTTCCTCCATGGCCGATCCCCTTCGCCCTCATTCCTTCGCCCCGCCGGTTCCGGCGGGGCCCGCGGCCGCTGGCGTCGCGCCGGACGCCTCTGCCGCCGCGTCGGCGGCGTTCGCGATCAAGAATTTCTCCCTCTGGTATGGCAATCACCAGGCCCTGCACGATGTCACGATCGACATCCCAGCGCGCCAGGTGACGGCCATCATCGGTCCGAGCGGCTGCGGCAAGTCGACCTTCCTGCGTGCGCTCAACCGCATGCACGAGCTCACGCCCGGAGTCCGCATCGCCGGCGACCTGCGCCTCTACGGCGACAATCTCTACGCTGCCGACGTCGACCCCACGCTGGTCCGCCGGCGTGTCGGCATGGTGTTCCAGAAGTCGAACCCCTTTCCGACGATGTCCATCGCGGAGAACGTTCTCTGCGGCCTGCGGCTCAACGGCGTGACGGACCAGCAGCTCCTCCGCGCCCGCCTCGAGGATTCGCTGCGCATGGCCGCGCTCTGGGACGAGGTGAAGGACCACCTATTCCGCCCCGGCACCAGCCTCTCCGGCGGCCAGCAGCAGCGCCTGTGCATCGCGCGGGCGATCGCGGTGCGCCCCGAGGTTCTGCTGCTCGATGAGCCTTGTTCCGCGCTCGATCCGATCGCCACGGCCAAGGTCGAGGAGCTCATTCACGAGCTGAAGTCGAAATACACCATCGTGATCGTGACGCACAACATGCAGCAGGCCGCGCGCGTCTCCGACCGCACCGCGTTCTTCTACATGGGCAAGCTCGTCGAATACGCCGAGACGCGCACCATCTTCATGAACCCCTCGAACCCGCAGACCGAGGCCTACGTCTCGGGCCGCTTCGGCTGAGCCGCAGCGGCCGGTCGCGAGTAACGACTGGCGAGCCTCTCGCCACCGCGCTCCCTTCCTCCTCGCTACGCACCACCCGCTCCCCGCTCCCTTTTCCCCATGAAACGCTTCTTTGACGCCGAGCTCGAAACCCTCCGCACCCACCTGCTCCAGATGGGCGATCGCGCCATCGACCAGACCCGCCGCGCCATCCGCGCCCTCGCCGAGGGCGACCTGGCGCTGGCCGACAAGGTCATCGCGGCCGACGACGAGATCGACAAGTTCGAGGTCCAGATCGACGAGGAGGCCATCCGCTACATGACGCTGCGCGGCCCGGTCGCATCCGAGCTGCGCCTCGTCATCGTCGGCATGAAGGCCTCGCACGACCTCGAGCGCGTGGGCGACGAGGCGACCAGCATCGCCCGCCGCGCCCGCAAGCTGGCGATCGAGCCGAAAGTCGAACTCTACGCCGACATCCCGCGCATGGCCAACATCGCGCTCGAGATGCTGCGCGACGCGCTGGATTGCTTCGTCAACGAGGACGAGCAGAAGGCCCTCGCCGTCATCCGACGCGACCCCGAAGTGGACAACATCAACCGCCTGGTCTACCGCCGCCTCACCAGCTACATGCTGGAGAAGCCCGAGACGATCGCCTGGGCGCTCGAGCTGATGTTCGTCTCCAAGTCGATCGAGCGCATCGCCGATCACGCGACGAACATCGCCGAGGAGATGATCTACCTCGTCCGCGGCAAGGACGTCCGCCACTCCGAGGAGCTCAAGCAGGCCGTCCAGCAGACGCCGCCGGCGGAGAAGTGACCGCGCCTCGCGCAGCGGCCGGTGCCGTTGCGTTTACCGGTAGCCGAAGTGGCGCAGCGCCATTTCGGTCAGGAAGCCGAGCAACCCGCACACGGGCAGGGTCAGCACCCAGGCCCAGACGATGCGCTCGACCACGCCCCATTTGACGGCGCCGAAGCGCTTCACGGCGCCCACGCCCATGATGGAGGTCGAGATGGCGTGGGTGGTGGAGATGGGGATGCCCAGCATCGAGGCCACATGAATGATGGCGGCCGCCGTCGTCTCGGCGGCGAAGCCGTGCACGGGCTGCAGGCGGACCATCTTGTGGCCCATGGTGCGGATGATGCGCCAGCCGCCGGCGGCGGTGCCGGCGCACATGGTGAGCGCGCACGTCACCACCACCCACTGGCGGATTTCGAACTCCGGAGTGCGCAGGAAGGTGGCCCACTCGGGAAGGTCGTTGAACACGCCCGCCTTGGTGCCGGTGAAGAGCGCGAGGGCGATGATGCCCATGGTCTTCTGGGCGTCGTTGGAGCCGTGGCTGTGGCCCATGAAGGCGGCGCTGGCGAGCTGGAGCTTGCCGAAGATGCCGTTGACGGTCCGGGGACGGAGCCGGTGGATCAGCATCGTGAGCAGAAACATCAGGAGGGCGCCGCCGATGAAGCCGAGCACGGGCGAGGTGATCATCGGGAGCACGACCTTGGGCCAGAGTCCGTAGGCGGCACCCTTGGCGTCCACCGCCGACCAGGTGAGCACCTGCCAGTTGCCGTCGGCCGAGGCGATGGCCGCGCCGCACAGTCCGCCGATCAGGGCGTGCGACGAGCTGGACGGGAGGCCCAGCCACCAGGTGAGGAGGTTCCAGACGATGGCGCCGGTCAGGCCGGCGAGGATCGTGACCATCGACACGTAATTCGTGTCGACGAGGCCCTTGCCGATGGTGGAGGCGACCGCCGTGCCGGCGAGCGCGCCCGTGAGGTTGAAGAACGCCGCCAGCAGGATGGCCTGGCGCGGCGTCAGCACCTTCGTGGAGACGACCGTGGCGATGGCGTTCGCGGCGTCGTGAAAGCCGTTGATGTATTCGAACACCAGCGCCGCGACGAGGACGATCAGGAAGATGGTCATGACCGGCGGTCGCGGGGGCTCAGGAGTATTTCAGCATGATCTGGAAGACGACCTGGCCGGCGTCGCGCGCGCGGTCGATCGCCGTTTCCACGAGGTCGTAAAGCTCCATCAGAATGACGACTTCCTTGGCGTCGTAGGGGCCGTTGTAGAGGTCCTTCACCAGCGCCAGCATCACCTTGTCGGCCTCGCCTTCCGCGAACTGCAGGCGGGCGTGGGCGTCCTGGATGCGCTCGATCTGCGTGCCTTTGCGCAGCTGGCGGACCATGTGGTAGACGCTCTCCACCGCCTCCTCGAGAAGGACGACCTGGCGCTGCATGCTCTCGCGCGGCACGCGCGCGGGGCAGATGGTCAGGCGCTCGACGATCTTCTCGACGGTCTTGGGAATCCGGTAGAGCGCGAGCGAGAGCGCCTCGATGTCCTCGCGCTCGAGCGGGGTGACGAAGGTCTTGCAGAGCTCCTCCGTGATCTGCTGGGTGATGCGCTTGTCCTTGCGGCGCGTCTGGATGATGTCGTGGATGCTCGAGGCCTGCGCGGCGCTGTCGTTGGCGAGGATCTTGGCCAGCAAGCCGGTGGCGGATTTCGCCTCCTCCGCGCTCGCATCCAGCAGGTCGTAAAACTTCTCCTCTTTGCCCAGCAGCTTCTTGAACGAAATCATACGTGATCCCACGGTTATCGGGCCGAGCCCGACAGGCGAGGCGAATTTCACCGATGTCACGCCGCGATGACGCGGCCGCTGCTCCGGCGCGGCGTTTTTTCGTCAAAATGGGGCGGCCAACGGGACTCGAACCCGCGACCCCAAGATCCACAATCTTGTGCTCTAACCAACTGAGCTATGACCGCCGTGAAAAAACGAGCGGTGAAGTTCCCTGCCGGTCCCGCGGCTGTCAATCCTTCTCTCGGTATTTCCCGGTTGCCCGCGACGCGGGGGCGGATTGGCTGGAGGCATGGCGCGGATCCGGCTGTTGACCTACAACATCGCCCACGCCCGCGGGCTCAGCTTGCACCAGTCCCTGCGGTCGCGGGCGCGGATCCGGGCGCAGCTGGTCAACATCGCGCACCTGATCCGGCGCCTCGACGCCGACATCGTCGCTTTCCAGGAAATCGACGAGAACTCGCGCTGGAGCGGCAGTTTCGACCACCTGGCCTTCCTGGCCGAGCACACCGGCCTGACGCACTTCGTCCACGGCGTGAATAACCGCCTCACCCATTTCGGCGGCCACCTGCACCTCAATTACGGCAACGCCATCCTCTCGCGCTTCCCGATCTCGCACCACGAGAACGTGCCGTTCGGCCGCCGCACGATCGGGGAGAAGGGGGCGCTGTTCACCGAGATCGAGACCCCCGCCGGCCGCCTGCCGGTCCTGAACGTCCACATGCACCACCGCTCGCGCGCCTCGCGGCTGAAGCAGGCGGCGCGGCTCATCGAGTTCCTCGACCACCAGCGGACGCACCGCGGCGCCCACTGGCGCGCCGCCCCGGTGTTGTGCGGCGACATGAACAACCCCTCGCACACGCCCGACGCCACGGCGATGCTGCTCGGCTACTTCGAGGAGTTCGACAATTACACCCTCCTGCCCAAGGGCCTCCAGGGCCGCGCGCTGCACACTTTCCCGTCGTTCTTCCCCCGCCGCGCGCTCGACTACGTCTACCTGCCGAGCCACTGCGGCGAGCCCGAGGTCACGGTGGTGCGCAGCTACCTCTCGGACCACCGGCCGGTGTTCGTGCAGTTCCGGCTGTAGCGGCGGCCGGCATGTGCGTTCTACGCCGCGCCGCTGACGCAATTCCGCGTTGCCCCGTGCGGCGGGCCTGTGCTCTGTTCGCCGCTCCATGGATCGCATCGCCGACGCCTTTGCCCGCACCCGCGCCGAGAAGCGCGCCGCCTTCGTCGCCTACCTCTGCGCGGGCGACCCGGATTTCGACACCTCGCTTGCGGCCTGCCGCGCGGTGATCGAGGCCGGCGTCGACGTGCTCGAGCTCGGCGTGCCGTTCTCCGATCCGCTGGCCGACGGCCTGACCAACCAGCTGGCCGCGCAGCGCGCGCTGGAGAGCGGCATGACCGTCGCGCGCGTGCTCGAGCTCGTCCGCCGCATCCGCAAGTTCAGCGCGGTCCCGGTCGTTTTCTACACCTACTACAACCTCGTGTTCGCCCACGGCGTCGACGCCTCCGTCCGCGCCGCCCGCGAGGCCGGGGCCGATGGCATGCTCGTGCTCGACCTGCCGCCGGAGGAGGCGGCCGACTTCGGCGCGGCCTGCCGCGCGCACGACCTGAAGAGCGTATTCATCGTCGCGCCGACCACGCCCGACGCGCGCCTGGCGAAGATCTGCCGCGCCGCGACCGGCTTCATCTACTACGTCTCGCGCGAGGGCGTCACCGGCGAGCGCGGCGAGGTGGCCGCCGGCATCGGCGAGGCGGTGGCGCGCATCCAGGCGCACACGACGCTGCCCGTCGTGGTCGGCTTCGGCATTTCCAACCGCGAGCAGGTCCGCGCCGTCGCGGCGTCCCGGACCGACGGCGTGGTCGTCGGCAGCGCGTTGGTGAACGTCATCCAGGCCGGCCTGGCCGACCGCGCCGCGATCGCGCCGCAGCTGCGGGCCAAGGCGGCCGACCTCGTCGCCGGCGTGCGCCGCCCGGCCTGAGCCCGCCATGCCGTCGCCCCGCGCCCGCCGGATCCTGCTGATCGACGACGATCGCCTGCAGCACCACCTCGTGCAGGGCTTCCTCGGCCGCTTCCGCAGCGGTCCCTGGGAACTGGATGTCGCGGCGGACTACGAGGCCGGCCTGAAGAAGCTGCTCTCGGGCAAGTATGCCGTCTGCCTGCTCGACTACCGCCTGGGCGAGCGCGACGGGCTCGAGCTGCTGCGCGCCGCACGCGCCGCGGACAGCGCCACGCCGGTCGTTTTCCTCACCGCCGACGCCAGCGACGAGATTGACGACGCGGCGATGGAGGCCGGCGCGATGGATTTTCTCGTCAAGGCCGACCTCAACCCCCGCATCCTCGAGCACGCGATCCGCTACGCGCGCAAGCTCGGCGAGACGATGGGGCAGCTCAAGCAGCTCGCGACGCGCGACGCGCTCACCGGGCTGCACAACCGCCGCGAGTTCGACCGCATGGTGGCGGAGGAATGCCAGCGCGCGTCCCGCTTCGGCCATCCCTTCGCCCTGGTGATGGCGGACATCGACTTCTTCAAGAAGATCAACGACACCCACGGCCACCAGGTGGGCGACGAGGTGCTGAAGCACGTCGCCAGCCTCCTCGCCGGCCAGCTGCGCGTCGTCGACCGCATCGCGCGCTACGGCGGCGAGGAGTTCGCCATCCTCATGGTCGAGACCGAGCGCAAGGCCGCGGTCGAGGGCCTGCAGCGGCTTTTCGCCCTGCTGGCCGAGACGCCGTGCCAGCCTGCCGGCACCGATCTCACCCTCAACGTCACCCTCAGCGCCGGTTTGGCGGTGATGCCGGACGATGCGAGTGCCTGCACCGAGCTGATCGCGCTGGCCGACAAGGCGCTCTACGCCGCCAAACACGCCGGCCGCAACCGCGTGGTGACCGCGCATAGCCTGAAATAGCGGCGGGCGCGTTGGCCGCGGCTGCGGTCGGGACCGTTGCCCTCAGCGGTCCGCGGCAGGACGGACGTGAATCGGGCGGTTGAGGGCAACCGCCCCGACCTAAGATTTGGCTTCCACCACCGATTCACGCGGCACCATCACGCGCAGGCTGTGCGGGAGCACGGACACCTCGAGGCGCGAGGTCTCGGCGCGCGGCTCGCCGTCGGTGTGCATCCAGCCGGGCTTGGCCCGCTCGATGAGGAACTCGCTGCCCTGGAAATGGCGGACGTCCGGCACGCGGTTGATCGAGCCGTGGAAGAGCCGCACCGCCAGCGGCACGGCGCGGAAGACGTTCACGTGCGGCACCGCGACGACGTCGAGCCGGCCGTCGGCGACCGAGGCGTCCGGGGCGATGTAGGCGTTGTTGCCGTATTGGGAGGAATTGGCGATCGCGAGGGTGAAGGCCTCCAGCGTCTCCGTCCCGCCCGCGTGGTGGATGGTGTAGCGCTCCGGGCGGTAGCTCCACCAGGCGCGGGCGCTCTCCCGGAGGTAGCCGGCGAAGCCGCGCGACGTGAGCATCGCGAAGCGCTCCGCGATGAGCGCCTCGAAGCCGGTGCCCGCGGCGCAGAAGAACAGGTGCTGGTTGACCTTGCCCGCGTCGATGACCGTGACCGCGCCGTCGTGGAGCGCGCGGAAGGCGCCGCGGCCGGCGCGCGGGATGCCGAGGTGGCGGCCGAGGCCGTTGCCGGAGCCGCAGGGGATGAGGCCGAAGGTCGCGGGCGTGTTCACCAGCGCGCTGGCGACCTCGTTCATGGTGCCGTCACCGCCGATGGCGACGACGAGGTCGCAGCCCTCGTCGACCGCGGCGCGGGCGAGTTCGGTGGCGTGGCGCGGGCGCTCGGTCGAGACGACGCGGCCGTCCCAGCCGCAGTGGGCGATGAACTCCGCCGCCTTGTCGCGCAGGTGCGGATTGCGGCGGTTGGAACCGGAGTGGGGGTTGAAGATGAACCGGACTTTCAAGGCGCGTGCGTGCAGGAGAGCGGAAAGCCGCGGCCGGTTGAAGGCAAAAGGAGTTTGGCAACAATCGGGTGACGGCGTTCTCTGGCCGGGTGAACGGCGTCCTCCATGTGCTCACGGGCTGCACCGCGGTCGGCAAGACCGAACTGGCGCTGCGCTGGGCCGAGGCGAACGGCGCCGAGATCGTGTCGTGCGACTCGCTGCTGTTCTACCGCGGCATGGACCTCGGCACGGCCAAGCCGACGAAGGCCGAGCTCGCCCGCGTGCCGCACCACCTGATCGACGTCTGCGACGTGCGCGAGCCGATGGATGTGGCGCATTACGCTCGATTGGCCCGGGCGGCGGTGGAGGGGATCTTGGCGCGCGGGCGGCGGGTCCTGGTGACGGGCGGGAGCGGGTTTTACCTCGCGGCGTTCTTCGGACCGGTGACGGACGACGTCGATGTGCCGGCGGCGCTGCGCGACGACATCCGCGCGCGGCTGGAGCGCGAGGGGCTGGCGGCGCTGGTCGAGGAATTGCAGCGGCTGAATCCGGCCGGGCTCGGCGCGCTCGACGTGCAGAATCCGCGCCGCGTCACCCGGGCGCTCGAGCGCTGCCGGGCGAGCGGGCGGACGCTGGCGGAGCTGCAGGCGGCGTTCGCGGCGCGGCCGGGGCCCTTCGCGGATTTCGAGGTGAAGCTGTGCGAGCTCGTCCGCGAGCCGGCGGAGCTGGAGCGGCGCGTCGAGGCGCGCGTGCGGCAGATGCTGCGCGACGGGCTGGTGGACGAGGTGCGCGGGCTGCTCGGGCGGGGCTTGAAGGAGAATCCGAGTGCGGCCAAGGCGATCGGGTATCGCGAGACGGTCGATTTCCTCGAGGGCCGGCTGGCCGAGGCGGAGCTGGCGCCGGCGATCGCGAAGAACACGCGGGCCCTGGTGAAGAAGCAGCGCACGTGGTTCAAGACGCAGCTGCCGGAGCACCGGCGGGTGGATGCGGGCGTGACGCAGGTGGACGGATTGTTCTGAGGTGGTCGCCGCCGTCCCCGGCGGCGACACGATGCGGGGGTGAGGTGCGGTGCGTGGCGCCCGACGCCCACCTCGAACGCGGCGGCGCGCGGCCGTGTCGCGGCTGCGGCGCGTCGGGACGACTCGCCCGCCCAAAAAGGCGGCTCCGTTGCCGGAGCCGCCGTGTGGGAAGAGTTCCGCGGGCGCGCGCTCAGAAGCGCAGGCGGGCGCCGACCTGGATGCGCCAGCGGGAGGCGAGCGGGTTGACCGCCGCGTCGGCCGGGTTGTAGTTGCCGGCGGAGTCCAGCGTGATGCCGCTCGGCTTGATCTGGCCGGTCGAGGTGTAGGCGGCGCTGCCGGCGAGGCGGCGGGCATAGACGCCGTTGCTGTTGCCGAGCTCCTCGACGTAGCCGAAGACATCGCGGCTGAGCCAGTAGCCGAAGTTGATGAAGTCGGCGAAGATCTCGAGGTCGGCCGGCTTGTAGAGCGGGATCTTCTGGCTGAGGCGGATGTCGAGGCGGTTCTGCCAGGGCAGGTTGAATTTGTTGCGCGGGGCGTAGCCGCCGGCGAACTGGCCCAGCTCGCTGTTGCTGAAGTAGGCGACGTAAGCGGCGGCCTGCGCGGCGGTGAGGCCGGAGAAGTCCATCTTCGGGTCGCTCAGGCCGGTGGGCACGTAGACGAGGTCGTTGCCCGAGACGCCGTCGGTGTTGAGGTCGTTCGAGTAGGCGAACGAGTAGGGGTTGCCGGTGCGGCCCTCGTAGTAGAGCGAGCCGTAGGTCTTCCAGTTCTTGGCGAACTCCCACTCGCGGGTGAGCGTGAGCTGGAGGCGGTCCTTGACTTCGAAGTCGGAGGTGGAGACCTCGACGGCGTTCTGGTTGAAGACGGCGTTGCGGGTCCAGCCGTCGACGGCGACGGTCTGGCCGGTGGACTGCGCCTCGGTGGAGCGGCCCTTGGTGTAGGCGAAGTTGGCCGCCCAGTGGTTCTTCATCGGGCGGTCCCACATCAGCGTGACGTAGGAGCTGACGCCCTCGGAGACGTTGCGGACGCGGATGACCTCGTTGAAGGCGGTGTTGAAGGCGCCGGCGCCGTTCGAGCTGCCGTTGAAGCGCTGGCGGCCGTCGAGGCCGACGGCGGGGCCGCTGGAGGCGGTGACGACGAGCGGCTTGAGGTTCAGGTTGTCGGAGAAGAGGGCGTTGTCCTGCTGCGTGTAGACGAACTCCGTGGTGATATTGCCGCCGAGGAGATTGGCCTTCCAGTCGACCGCGAGGTTGCCGCGCCAGACGGCGGGCAGATGGATCTTGTCCTGGAGGAGGTTGATGGTGCGGCGGGCGTTCGGATCGCCGTCGGTGGCGGCGACGCCGATCGGGTTGGCCGGGTCGAACTGGTTGTTGATGTAGCTGACGAGGCTGGGCGGCGGGGTGGCGGTGCTGAGCGTGTTGGTGACCGCGAAGCGGCCGACGCCGGGATTGGAGAACGAGTTCGAGAAGAACACCCACGGCGCGCGGCCGAGGAAGCGGCCGACGCCGCCGCGGAGCTGCACGGTGCGGCTGTCGTCGACGGACCAGTTGAAGCCGACGCGCGGCGAGAACTCGGTGACGCCGTCGGGCAGGCCGTCGTTGCGCATGCCGAAGGCGGACTGGAACGCGGTGTTCAGGATCGGGCGGATGCTGGAGCCGACGAGGTCTTCGCGGACGCCGAAGGTGAAGTTCAGGCGCGGGGTGGCGTCCCACTTCGCCTGCGCGTAGAGGCCGGTGATGTCGAATTGCGAGACGTCGGCCGCGGGCGTGCCGTTGACGTAGTATTCGCGGCGGAAGGCGTTCGGCGTGTCGGCGACGAAGGCCGCGACGCTGGCGTATTCGAAGAGGCCGTAAGAGCCCTGGCGGAAGAGATTGTAGAAATCGCTGTCTTCGCGGTCGACGCCGGCGGAGAGCGTGAGCTTGTCCAGGAAGTAGTCGGCGTGGGCGGCGTAGCTCTGGGTGTCGACCTTGATCACGTTGCCGTGGCGGAACTGCTCGGTGCCGACGAAGAGCGCGCCGTCGGTGATCGCGGCGCCGGCGCTATTGACGCCGGAGACGCCGAAGATGCGGACTTCGGGGAACGCGATCGGGCTGGTCGTGAGTTGCTCGTAGGAAGTCTTCGCGTAGCGCAGCTCGGTTTTCAGGTCGGGCGTCCAGCTCGAGAAGACGGAGCCGGCCCAGACTTTTTCAGTGCGCTGTTGCGTGTAGAAGTTCGACGACAGGTTGGTGCCGCGGGAGGCGGAGTTGGCGAGCGAGGCGCCGGGCGTGAACGGGCTGCCGGTGCTGTAGCGGCCGAACTGCGGGAGCGTGCCCTTCGTGTCGTTGAAGCGGACGGAGAGGCGGTGGTCGGCGTTGATGCGCCAGTCGATTTTCGCGAGGCGCTTTTCCTCCTGCGTCTGGAGCGGCGAGCCGCCGAAGGTGCCGAAGTCGGACTTCTTGCTGCCGACGGCGGAATTGATCGCGGAGAGGCGGGCGTTGATCGTGGCGAGATCGCCCGAGGCCGGGGTGAAGCCGGGGACGCTGGCGGCGGACTCGCGATCGAACTTCTCGTAGTTGAGGAAGAAGAACAGGTGGTCCTTCCAGATCGGGCCGCCGAGGGTGGCGCCCCAGGTTTTCTGGGTGTCGAGCGGCTTGGCGCCCTTGATCGGAGCGGAGGAGGTGCCGGTGATGTCCTCGCCGGCCATGCTCTTCGAGGTGTAGTAGCCGTAGACCGAGCCGGAGAACTTGTTCGTGCCGGACTTGGTCACGGCGTTGATGGCGGCGCCGGTGAAGCCGCTGTTGCGGACGTCGTAGGGCGAGATGGCGACCGAGAACTGCTCGACGGTGTCGAGGGAGATCGGGTTGAAGAACGACTGGATGCCGGAGGCGTTGAGGCCGAACTGGTCGTTGATGCGCGCGCCGTCGAGGAGGATGGAGTTGTAGCGGTTGTTCTGGCCGACGGCGGTGATCATCTGGTCGTCGCGGTCGGTGATCGACTGGCGGAAGGTGACGAGCGGATTCGTGCGCGCCATGTCGCCGATGGAGCGCTTGGCGGTGGGCTGCGCGGCGATGCGGGCGTTGGTCATGACCGAGCCGGCGCCGCTGGCGGCGGAATCGAGGTCGTCGTTGGCGGCGGTGACCTTGAAGGCGTCGAGTTTCACCACCTCGGACTGGAGCGAGACGTTGACGTCGACCTCCCGGCCGAGCTCGGCGACGACGTCGCTGACGGTGGCGGCGGTGAAGCCGGCGGCGGTGGCGGTGACGGTGTAAGGACCGCCCGGCGGCAGGCCGCGGAAGGTGAAGTGGCCGTTCGCGCGCGTGGTGGCGGTGAACGACGCGTTGGTGGGCACGTGCGTGGCGACGACGGCGGCGCCCGCGATGGGCGCGCCGGTCTTGTCGGTCACGCTGCCGGTCAGGCCGGCGGAGACGATGCCTTGGGCAAAAGCACTCGACGCGAGGCCGAATGCGAAGACGAGGAGAAGCAACGGCAGGAGAATCCCGCCGCGACGGTTAGCTTGTGGGTTCATGGGTCGGTGCGTCGGGCAAATGCACGCCCCATGCCACTGAGTCACTCACGGCGTGGGGGCGCGACGTGTCCGGCGGTTGTGGGCACTCGTCTTACGGACGCGCGGCGGACCGGTCCAGCGGCGTTTTGGCGCGTCACGAAATTTTGTCCGCGCTGTTGCGCGAACGTGTCTTGACTCGGGTGCGGCGCGGCGTAACGCGGCGCGGGCGTGCGCTCAGGGCTTCTTCGGCCCGCCGTTGACGAGATCGAAGAGGCGCTGCTCGGTGGCGTCCTTGGGCGCGGTGCCTGCAGCGGGCGCGAGGCCGGGGGCATCATCGGGGCGGGCGCGCCGGACGCCTGGGCGATGAGCTGGCGCGCGGCGGCGGCGTTGGTGCCGGTGGGGAAGCGGGCGAGGTAGGTGTTCCAGGCTTCGATGGCCTTGGCGGGATTTTTCAGGTCCTCGAGGTAGAGGCCACCCTGGTTGAAAAGGCTGAATTCGTGCTGCGGGTTCATGCGCTGGGCGAGTTCGTATTGCGCCAGGGCGTCCTGGGGGCGGCCGGAGAAGCGGTAGGCGTTGCCGAGGTCGGTGCGGACGTCGGCGTCGTCGCTGCCCTGGCGGATGGCGGACTCGTAGCGGCGAATGGCCTCGGGCCAGTTCTGGTGGTCGTAATAGAAATTGCCGAGGGCGCGCTCGGCCTGGGCGGGTGGCAGGCCGGCGGTGAGGTCGGCGGGCGGCGGGTGGTTCAGGTCGGCCGGCATCGCGGCGCCGGCGGCGATCGGGGTTGCGGCGCTCCGGGCGGCGCGCTCGAGCTGCGGGCGCAGGGCCAGGTAGGTGATCGTGGAGCCGAGCAAGGCACCGACGATCCCGACCATGATGAACGGGAACCAGAACGACGGTTGCGCGGGCGGCGGCGTGGTGGACGGCTTGGCCATGCGGGAGAGGATGCGCAGGCCGCGCGCGGCGTCGAGCGCGCGCACGCGGCGTGGCTTGCGAAAGAATTGGCGTCGTTTGCGCCGGCGCCGGGGTGCGGCGCGGTGTGCAACGGCCCTGCGACGAGCGGGGCGGGCTAGAGGGCACCCGCCCCGGCTTCAGGCCAGCAGCGCTCCGCCGACCGGGGCGAGCCGGGCGGTGAAGTGGCGCAGGAGCTCGGGCGCCTCGACGAGCTGCACGCCGCGGATGCGCGACCGCAGGCCGTGCACGTGCAGCAGGACCTCGGCGAGGTAGTCGACGTGGCTCTGGGTGTAGACGCGGCGCGGGAAGGCGAGACGCACGAGTTCCATCGGCGCGGGTTTCTCCGTGCCGTCGGGCTGGCGGCCGAACATGACCGAGCCGATCTCGACCGAGCGGATGCCGCCCTCGAGGTAGAGCGCGCAGGAGAGCGCCCAGGCGGGGAACTCGCTTTGCGGGATGTGCGGCAGCATGGCACGCGCGTCGACGTAGATGGCGTGGCCGCCCGGCGGCTGGACGATCGGGACGCCGGCGGCGGTGAGCTTGTCGCCGAGGTAGGCGACGGAGCGGATGCGGTATTCGAGGTAGTGCTCGTCGAGGACCTCCTTGAGGCCGATGGCGAGCGCCTCCAGGTCGTAGCCGGCGAGGCCGCCGTAGGTGGGGAAGCCCTCGGTGAGGATGAGGTTGTTGCGGCACTTGGCCGCGAGGGCGTCGTCGTTGAGCGCGAGGAAGCCGCCGATGTTCACCAGGCCGTCCTTCTTCGCCGACATGGTGCAGCCGTCGACGTAGCTGAACATCTCGCGCGCGATTTCGGCGGGCGTGCGGTGGGCCTGCCCGGGCTCGCGCTGCTTGATGAACCACGCGTTCTCGGCGAAGCGGCAGCAGTCGAGCAGGAGCGGGACGCCGTGGCGGCGGCAGAGGGCGGCGGCGGCGCGGATGTTGGCCAGCGCGACCGGCTGGCCGCCGCCGGAGTTGTTCGTGACCGTGATCATCGCGAACGGCACGCGGCCGGCGTTTTCGACGAGGCAGCGCTCGAGGGCGGCGAGGTCGATGTTGCCCTTGAACAGGGCGACGAGCGACGGCTGCGTGGCTTCGGGGCAGCGGAGGTCGACGGCCTTGACCCCGAGCGCCTCGAGGTTGGCGCGGGTGGTGTCGAAGTGGGTGTTGTTGGGCACGACCTGGCCGGCGGTGCAGGCGCTGGAAAACAGGATGCGCTCGGCGGCGCGGCCCTGGTGGGTGGGGATGATGTGCTTGAGGCCGGTGAGCTCGCGGACGGCGGCCTCGAACTTGAAGAACGAACGCGCGCCGGCGTAGGACTCGTCGCCCTGCATCATGCCGGCCCACTGCTGGGCGGACATGGCGCCGGTGCCGGAGTCGGTGAGGAGGTCGATGATGACGTCCTCGGCCCGGAGCTTGAAGAGGTTGTAGTCCGCGGCGACGAGGGCGGCGACGCGCTGCTCGCGTGTGGTGAAGCGAATGGGTTCGACCGCCTTGATGCGGAACGGCTCGATGATGGTCTGGAAGGGCATGGCGGGGTTTTTGCCCCGAGGATTCCACGCGCGTCAGGCCCCGGCCAACGGAAAGTGAATAAGCCTTTTGGCCTAGCGGCGCCGCGGCGGGTTCGCCCAAAGAAAAGGCCCCGCGAAGGCGGGGCCGGGCGCGCGACGCGGGCGGGATGGTTACTGCAGCGCGATGCCGTAGCGCTGGAGCGCGCTGCCCTCGAGGCGGTAGAGGGCGGTGTAGGAATTGCGCAGGGCGACCTTGGCCTGGAGCTCGTTGACCTTGGCGGTCTCGAGGTCGTTCTGCACCTGAAGCACGCGGTAGGAGGTGGAGAGGCCGGCGTCGAAGCGGGCGCGCTCGAGCTCGTATTGCTTCTCGCTCAGCTCGCGGGCTTGGGCGGAGATCTTGACGCTCTCGGCGTTGGTCTCGACGGCGCGGACGGCGGCGCGGACCTGCACCTCGATGTTCTGCTCGAGAGCGCGGACGCCGACTTCCTGCTGCGTGACGGCGGCGAGGGCCTGGCGGTAGCGCGCGCGATCGGCCTTCTGGCCCCAGGGAGGCTGACGCTGAGGTCGAGCTGCCAGGAGGTGCTGTCGCGGCCGAGGGCGCTGTCGATGGCGTTGGCGTTGCTGGTCGAGGGGAAGGAGTTGAAACCGACGGCGCCGCCGACGCTGACGTCGGGCAGGCGGTTGCTCTTGGCGACGCGGGCGTCGAGCTGGAGCTGCTCGAGCGCCATCTTGGCGACGAGGTAGTCGGGCTGGTGGCGCTTGGCGGCGTCGAGCGAGGAGGCGAAGGTGGGCAGCGCGGGGGCGGCGTCGGGCAGGCTCACGCGGCCGAGGGGGCGTCGAGTTCGAACTGGCCGATGAGGGCGAGGAGGGATTCCTCGCTGTCCTTGACGGACTGCTGGGCGAGGAGGACGCCGCGGCGGGCGTTGGCGACGCCGACGTCGGCCTGGAGGACGTCGAGGTCGGTGGCGACGCCGGTCTGGCGGCGGGTCTTGGCCTCGTCGAGGAGGCGCTGGGCGAGCGCGAGGGTGAAGTTGCGGACGTCGAGCTGCTCGCGGGCGAAGGCGAGGGCGTAGTAGGCGTTCTCGGTGTTCTGGATGACGTTGAGGACGCTGGCCTGGTAGGCGAGGTGGGCGCGTTCGAGGCCGATCTTCGTGCGCTGGATGGGGGCGCGGTTGACCTCGAGGCCGGCGCCGGCGAGGAGGGGCTGGCGCAGCGAGACGGTGAGGTCGGCGTTGTAGGCGGGGTTGACCGCGGAGAGGTAGGAGGTCTCGGTCTTGTCGAGCTTGGTGCTGACGGAGGCGGTGGTGCCGGTCAGGAAAACCTCGCTCACGCTGAGGCGGGTGTCGCCGGTCTTGACCTTGGTGCCGAGGGTGGTGCCGGTCTGCGCGGTGCGGGCGACGCCGCGGGAGGTGCTGAAGGAGAAGCTCGGGAGGTTGGCGCTCTGGGCGATCTCGATCTGGTCCTTGGCGATCTGTGGGTCGAGGCGATCGGCCTCCAGCGTGAAGTTGCGTTTCAGCGCGCGCTGGATCGCGTCCTCGATGGTGAGGGTGCCGGCGGGGGCGGCGGTTTGCGCGACGAGGCTCGCGGCGGTCGCGAGCAGGGCCGAGGTGGCGAGGGCGAGGCGGCGGAGGTGCATTCGAAAATCAGGAGATGGGAAGGAGGACACGCGGACGGCGGGAAAGTTGGCGGATTCTGCGGGTGATACGCGCGGGCGCGGGCAATCCCTGTGAATTTGCGCGAATATGCCGACCGGGGCGCTCGGGGCAGGAGGATTGCGGGCGGGCGGTCATGGGACGGGATAGACGGTGGCGCGGGCAGGGAGTTACGCCCGCCGGGTGATAAGACGCACGGGCGAACCTGGGAAAAAACAAAGGGCGCAGCAAGACTGCGCCCTCGATGCGGTGACTGCGCGGGCGCGACCGGTCAGGGCGCGGCGGTCTTGGCCGGCGCGTGCTTCTTCAGCTCGGCTTCGACCAGCGCGGAGAGCACGGCGCTCTGGTTCGCGGCGGCGGTGTATTGAGCGAGCTGCTTCTGCACCTCGGCGAAGCGCGGGTTGGCCTGCGAGACGTCGGGCAGCTTCTTGTCCGCGACGAAGGTGAACACGCCCTTGTCGCCGGTGGCGACCATTTCGGAGACCTCGCCCTTTTCGAGCGAGGCCTGGAGCGCGCCGTAGGCAGCGTAGGGCAGGTCCTGCGGGGGCTGGCGGAGCGAGAAATTCGCGTAGGTCTTGACCTCGAGCTTGTCCGCCTTGGCGGCGGCCTCGAAGTTGCCGGCCTTGGCGGCGGCCTGGAGCTTGGCGCGGAGGGTCTTGCCGGCCTCGACGAAGCGCTTGCGCTTCTCGGATTCCTTGTAGTCGGTGGCGACCTTGTCCTTCACCTCGTTGAGCATCGGCTTGTAGCCGGGCAGGGTGTCGTTCCAGAGGAACACGACGTAGCCGTCGGGCGAGGGCACCGGGTCGGAGAAGAAGCGGTCCTTGGTCAGGCGCGTGATCTGCTCGGCGTAGTTGCTGACCCACGGGCGGTCGGCTGGCGGGGCGTCGAAGGTGAAGGGCGCGAGCGCCACGGCACTGCGGTGCTGGGCGGCGATGAGCGCGGCGAGCTCGGGCGAGTTGGCGGCGGCCTTGCGCTCGTAGATGGCGACGGTGAAGTCGTTCGCGGCCTTCGAGGCGCGGTTGCGGCCGGCGAGGTCCTTCATGGTCTGCTCGACCTGGGAGCGGACCTTCGGGAAATTGTCGGTGGCCTTCGCGGCGTCGGCGGCGAGCGCGACGGCGGGCTTCTTGTCCTCGGCCTTGGCGGCCTCGGCGGGGACGGGGAAGCGCTCCTTGTTCGCCTCGTAGAACGCGCGCATCTCGGCCTCGCTCGGCGGCGTGGGCGGGAGGAACTCGGCGGTCTTGAACTCGACGAGGCTCAGCTTCGGGCGGGCGGGCACCTCGTAGCGAAACGCGTTTTCGTCGAAAAATTTCTGGAGCGCGACGTCGTTGACCGTCACGCCCGCGTCGAAGGACGCGTAGTCCCACGCGGCGGTGACGAGGGACCAGGTCGCGTCGGAGCGCTTGAGCTGCTCGGCGACGTCGCCGGGCAGCACGTAGCCGGGGCCGGAGACGATCTTGCCCAGGGCCTCGAGGCGGGCGTCGTCGCGGAAGACGCGGTTGGCGTCGGCGATGGTGAAGTCGCGCGAGGCCTTGAGGCTGTCCTCGAACTGCTTGTAGCGGGTGGCGTTGAAGGCGCCGTTCTCGTCCTTGAAGGCCGGGAGGTCGGCGATGAAGGCGCCGAGTTCCTTCTCGGTCGGGGCGGGGACGTGGAGCTCGTCGGCCAGGGCGAGGCCGGCGATGCGGCTGAGCGAGTATTCCTGGAGCTGGGCGCTGCTGGCCTGGAAGGCGCCGCGGAGCTGGGCGGAGAAGTTGCCGTCGCGGAACACGCGGCGGGCCTCCTGCTCGTTGCCCAGATTGTGGCCGAAGAACGGCTGCTCGAGCACCTTGTTGCCGGCGCGGCCGATGCCAGGCGCGGCGCCGATCGTGAAGATGAACGAGATGATGGTGACGCCCAGCAGCACGGCGAAGACGGTGCGGAAGTGCTTCTGGAAGTAGGTTTGAATCCAGGAAATCATGGAATGGAAACTGAAGTCGCTAGGCGCCGCGGGGAGGGCTGTCAACCGCGGGTTCGGGGCGGGGTGGATCGGGCCGGGGCCGGCCGGAATCCGGATCAGAAGCGACCGCGCGGCGCGGGGGCGAGTCAGGCGTTCGCCGACACGATTTTGCCTCAGAATACGATTGGCCCGCGCGCGGCGGCGGCTAGCAAGGACGCATGGTCTCCCAGGACACTCCCTCCGCGCGAAACACCGTGCGCCTGTGGGCGCGCGTGACGGAGTGGACGTTGAACCGGATCACCGGGCTGCCGAAGAGCGGGCGCACGGGCGCGCTGGTCTGGATCGGCCTGTTCCTGGTCGGGATCGGCTTCGTCGACTACGTGACGGGCACGCGCGTCTCGATGGGCTTCTTCTACCTCGTGCCGGTGGCGCTGTCGGTGGTGTGGCTCGGCCTGGCCGCTGGTTCGCTCGCGGCCTTGGCGAGCTGGGCGGTGCGCATGGCGGCGGACCTGACCGACGCGCCGCAGTCGATCCACGAGACATGGCTGTGGTGGAATTCCGCCTCGGCGCTGCTGACTTATTTTTCCGTGATCTGGATCCTGCACGCGCTCATCCAGCTCCACCGGCAGCTGGAGCAGCGTGTGCAGCAGCGCACCACCGAGCTCGAGCGCGAGACGCTGAAGCGCCAGCAGGTGCAGCGCGAGCTGCTGGAGCTGAGCGAAAGCGAGCGCAGCGCGATGGGGCGCGAGCTGCACGACCAGCTCGGGCAGCATCTCGTCGGGACGGCCATGGCCGCCCAGGTGCTGGCGCATCGCCTGCACGGGCGGGACGAAAGCGGCGCGCGCGAGGCGCGCAAGATCGCCGACCTCGTCGAGCAGGGCATCGCGCAGACGCGCCAGCTCGCGCGCGGGCTGCTGC
Source organism: Oleiharenicola sp. Vm1 (assembly GCF_047777955.1). GTDB lineage: Bacteria > Verrucomicrobiota > Verrucomicrobiia > Opitutales > Opitutaceae > Didemnitutus. The sequence continues at coordinate 3,329,326 of NZ_CP180537.1, read as the reverse complement.
TCGAGCGCGTCGAGCCCGAGCGGCTGAAGTCGGAGCTGGAGGAGCTTTGCGCCGGTCTGCGGCAGCAGTTTCCCGCGGTCGAGTGCGTGGCGACAGTCGACACGCCCGCCGAGCTGCGCGACGCCTCCCGTGCCGCGCAGGTGTTCCGGATCGCGCAGGAGGCGCTGCGCAACGCCTGCCGGCACAGCGGGGCGAAGCGCGTGGCGCTGACCCTGCGCGCGGAGCACGGCGACCTGCTTGTGGTGGTGGAGGACGACGGGCGCGGCCTGCCGCCTCAGGAGGAGCGCAGCGAGGGCATGGGCCTGCGGATCATGCAGCACCGCGCGGAGCACCTCGGCTCCGACCTGATGATCAGCGCGCAGCGTGGACGCGGCACGCGCGTGATGTGCCGCGTGCCGCTCGGCGGGCCGGTCCGATTTTCCCATGAAACCTGACGTGGTCCGGATCTTTCTCGTGGATGATCATCCGCTGGTGCGCGAGTGGCTGGAGCAGCTGCTGCGCGGCGAGCCCGGCTTCGAGGTGATCGGGCAGGCGGAGGACGCCGCCGGCGCCCTCGCCGCGATGCGCCCGAATCCTCCCGACATCGCGATCGTCGACCTGACGCTGCGCAGCGGCACCGGGCTGGATTTGATCAAGGACCTGCGCGCGCAAATGCCCACGGTGCAGGTGATCGTGCTCTCGATGCACGAGGAGCTGGCGCAGGTGGAGCGTGCGCTGCGGGCGGGCGCCGCGGGCTACGTGATGAAGCGCGAGTCGACCACGCGCATCGTCGAGGCGATCCGGAGCGTGCGCGGCGGCAATGTCTACGCCAACCCGGAGGTGCTGGCGCGGCTCGCCGAGCGCATGGTGGGGCGCCGCCAGACGACCGGTTCGGTCGACGCGCTCAGCGACCGCGAGCTGGAGGTTTTCCGGCGGATGGGCGAGGGGCATGCCACCAAGCGCATCGCGACCGATCTCGGCGTCAGCATGAAGACCGTCCAGGAGTATCAGGCGCGCATCAAGGACAAGCTCGGCCTCGCCGATGCGGCGGAGCTGATGCGGGCCGCGGTGCGCTGGACCGAGGGCGTGCTGTAGGCCGTCGGAGAACGCCGGACAAAAGGTTCATCTTCAGCCCGACAGACGGGAGGCGCGCCGGGCATTATAGTGGCCGGGCGTGTTGGGTCACCTGCACCAAGCAAGTTAAGGCTAGTCTAGCTAAACCTACGTGCCGCTCGTCCGGGTGTTCAGCCGGGCGAGCGGTCTGCTTTTCGGGCGGGCGAATCGGCGGGCCTGCCGGCGATCAGGCGCCGCCCGGTGCCGCGAAGGGCGCGCGCGTGACCTTCGATTCGAAGCGCCCGAGCAGCTGGTCGAGGGTCTCGGCGCCGATGGCGTCCGGCAGCACGGCGGCGAGGCGGGCGTGGTAGTGCGCGAGGATCGGGTCGACGCTGTCGAGCATCTCGCCGCTGGGCGACTCGCCGTAGTGGACGAAGAGCTGCTGGAATTGCAGCAGCGTCACCTGGTCCAGCGGGCGCGCGGGCTGGTAGCGGTAGTCGTTCGGATCCTTGGCCTCGGCGGACGGCAGCTGGGCGATGAGCTGGAGGTCGCAGAGGCGGTTGAGGCTTTCGTTCAGGACCTGCGACGGCACGCGGATGCGGTGGGCGAGCTGCGTGACCGAGTAGGGTGGCAGGCACTCCTTGAAGCGCCGGGCGATGAGCAGGAGCACGAGGAGCGAGAGGCTCTCGCGGGCAAAATGGTTCAGGCTGTGCCACGCCGTCTGGCTGCTGCGGTAATGGACGTTCTGCACCGCGTAGGTGATCTGGCCGCCGACGAGCACGAAGAACCAGAAGATGTAGAGGCCGAGCATGAGCACGATCGGCAGCGCGACGGAGCCGTAGAGGCTCTTGGAGAGGACGACGCGCTTGAAGTAGAGGAAGGCGAGGGTGTTGTTCAGCAGCAGCAGCGCGGTGACGACGATGGCGCCGACCAGCGCGGCGCTCCAGCGCACGCGGGTGTTGGGGATGGCGCGGTAGAACAGGGTGAGCACGAGCGCGAGGAGCAGGGCCGAGGAGGACGGCAGCATCCAGACGAAGAGCGCCTTGAGGTGGCCGCCGAGCGGGAGCTTCTCGAGGAAGACGCCGATGAAGGTGCCGGCCGAGAGCAGCGTGAACGAGGTGAAGAACAGCAGCGCGCCGAGCGTGATCACGGTCCAGTAGTAGACGATGCGCGTGACCCAGCTGCGGCCGCGGCGCACGCCCCAGATGTCGTTGAAGGTGTTCTCGACCGTGGTGAAGAGCTGCACCGCGATGATCAGCAGCGTGAGCAGGCCGACGGCGCCGGCGGTGCCGGAGCGCGAACTCTCGATGAGGTGGGTGATGAACTTGACTAGCTCGGAGTCCGGCGCGGGGGCGGGCGCGGCTTCGGCAGCGGGCTGGTCGCGGATCGCCGGCGGCGCGCCGTGGTCGGCGGCGGCCTGGTCCTCGGCGAGGTCGTATTGCGAGACCTGCGGGGCGACGAAGCTGATGATGTTGTTCAGGCTGCGCGCGAGGACGACGGGGTCGCGATCGCCGAGAGCGAAGCCGGCGATAAGCACGGCGAGCGCGACCAGCGGGCCGAGGCCGAGGAGCGAGCTGTAGCTGAGGGCGGCGGCGCGGGCGGCGACCTTGAGCTCCTGCAGGCCGGAGATCGTGATCGAGATCACGCGCAGCACGGCGAAGAGGCGCCCCTTGAGCGAGCGGTCGCGCGCGGTGGCGGCGGCCCAGATGTCCGTGTGCCAGAGTCGCTGCAGCCGCGCGGCCAGTTGTTTCAACCCGTTCATGCGCGCACGGCCGCGGCGGTGGCGGCGCTCAGAACAGGTTCATGCCGGCGAGCGCGGCCATGCCGCCGATGCCGGCGAGGAGCGCGACGCCGAGCGGGACGTAGCTGAGGAAGATGGTGCTGAAGTAGAGGCCGGCCGAGCCGGCGGCGAGGGCGACGAGCGCGGTGGGCTGGCCCTGGGTCCAGAGAATGAAGCCGAGGAAGCCGAGGCCGAACACGGCGCGGAAGCGCACGAACGGGTAGAGGCTGATGACGCCGAGCAGGAGGAGCAGGCCGATGAAGAGGTCGAGCGCGCCGAGGAACACGAGCGGCTTGTCGAGGAGCTTGGCGAAGTCCATCGCCGTGAGCGCCTCGAGGCCCGGCAGCATGAGCGCGAGGGCGCTGATGAACATGATGACGGCGGCGCCCTTCGTGCCCCACATGGCGGCCTTCATCATGTCGAGCGACTTGTCTTTCTTGCCCTTGGTGTCGTCGGTCTTGCCCTCGGCGGCGTCGAGGAACTGCTGGACGGTGATGGCGGGGGCCTTGTCGTCGGCCTGGTTGACCGCCTTGAATTCCTTCTCTTTGAAGCCGAGTTTCTTCTTCTCGGGCCAGAGGGCGGCCTTCAGCTCGGCGTTGCTGCCGAGGGCGAGCCACTGCTCGGTGTTCGCGTCGTAGTAATAGGTTTCGACGGTGACCTGGCCGGCCTCGGCGAGCGAGGCGAGCTGGTCGACCTTGAACGGGCCGCGGGCCTCGGCGTCGTTGATGCCGCGGACGTAGTAATCAGGGCCGGAGGAGGGGGAGGCGCCGCTCGACATAGTGGCGCGAATGTTGGGCGCGGCGGAGGGTGCCGCAAGAGTGAATTGGTCCGCGAACGGCCCGGCCGGCTAGTGGGGGAAATCTTACGCGGATTTCAAGAACCCGGCGCGCGCCGCCCGCTCACATGCGCTCGAGCGTGCGCAGGCCGAGCAGGTGCAGGCCGGTCTCGAGCACGATCAGGGTGCGGTGGCAGAGCAGCAGCCGGCGCGCGCGCACGGCGGGGTCGTCGACGATGACCTTGTCCGCGGCGTAGAACGCACTGTAGGCGCCGGCGAGCTCGAAGAGGTAGAGGCAGAGGAAGTGCGGGCGCAGCTGTTGCGTGGCGAGCTGCACGGCGTCGGCGAACTGCACGAGTTTGCGGGCGAGCGCGAGCTCCTGCGGCGTCTCGGGCGCGGAGGCGCCGGCGGTGGGCGGCGCGGCCGGATCGAGGCTGGCCTTACGGAAGATCGAGCGCACGCGGGCGACGGCGTAGAGGAGGTAAGGGGCGGTGTTGCCGTCGAGGGCGAGCATCTTGTCCCACGAGAAGACGTAGTTGCTCGAGCGGTTCTGCGAGAGGTCGGCGTATTGCACCGCGCCGATGCCGACGGCGCGCGCGATGTCGCGGCGCTCGGCCTCGGGCAGCTCGGGGTTCTTCTCCGTGACGATTGCGTAGGCGCGCTCCTCGGCCTCGTCGAGCAGGGCCTTCAGCTTGATCGTGCCACCATCGCGGGTCTTGAGGGCCTTGCCATCCTCGCCGGTGACGGCGCCGAAGGTGACATGGTGCAGCTCGGGCACGCGGTAATTTTTCGCTGCGAACCATTTTCTCACCGTGAGGTAGAGCTGCTCGAAATGGTCAGCCTGGCGGAAATCGGTGACGACGACGATGCCGTCGGCCTGGAAATGCTCGGCGCGATACGCGGCGGTGGCGAGGTCGGTGGAGGCGTAGTTGGAGGCGCCGTCGGCCTTGCGGACGAGGAAGGGCTGCGTCTTGAAGCGCGGGTGCTCGGGATGGAAAACGACGAGCGCGCCCTCGCTCTCCTGCGCGAGGCCGGTGGCGGTGAGCTCGGCGTAGATGCGGTCGACCTTGTCGTTGTAGAAGGACTCGCCGAGGTTGTGATCGAAGCGGATGCCAAGGCGGTCGTAGATCTGCTGGAAGGCGGCGAGGCTGACGTCGGAGAATTTCTTCCACAGCGCGACGTTCTCGGGGTCGCCGTTCTGGAGTTTCACCAGCTCGGCGCGCGCTTCGTCGAGCTCGGGCGAGCCGTCGGGCGTGGCGGCGTGGCCGAGCTTGTAGAGGCGCTCGAGTTCCTCGATCGGGTCGGCGGCGAGCGCGGCGGGGTCGGCCCAGCGCTTGTAGCCGTAGATGAGCTTGCCGAACTGCGTGCCCCAGTCGCCGAGGTGGTTGTCGCGGATGACGCGCGCGCCCGTGAAGGCGAGCAGGCGGCAGATGGCCTCGCCGATGACGGCGGAGCGGAGGTGGCCGACGTGCATCTGTTTCGCGGTGTTGGGCGACGAGTAGTCGACGACCCAGGTCTGGCCGGCGTGATCGGTGGCGGCGCCGGACTGGAGGTGCGCTTCGCTGTCGTAGCGCCCGAGCCAGGCGAGCAGCGTGGCGGGCTTGAGGCGGAAGTTGATGAAGCCCGGGCCGGCGAGCGCGATGTCGAACGCGGCCTGCGTGTCCGCATCCAAGGCGTCGACCACCTGCTGCGCCAGGGCGCGCGGGTTTTGCTTCTCGCGTTTGGCGAAGGTGAGAGCGCCGTTGGCCTGGAAATCGCCGTGCGCGGGATCGGCGACCCGGACCTCCGGCTGAAAACCACGCTCCGCCAGCCCGAGGCGGGTGGCGGCAGCCCGCAGGGCTGCATCAACATGGCTGGCGACGTGAAACGGGAGGTCCATCGGACCATTGAGAAATTGCGCTTGGCGCTGAGCAAGAAGGATTTTCGCGGTGCCAGGAGGACGCGTCCGAAGGCACTTGGACGCTCCGGAAACTGCGTGCTACCGCTACTTTAGGCTTGCTTAAACACGCAAAACTCTTTGCCTTTGCGGGCTTTGCGCCGCCCGGCCCGGCCGGGCTTCTTTTTATATACCGTGACACACTCCATGAGAAAACGTCCCATTCCGACGCGCCGTTTCATCAAGCCGTCGTTCACCTCGTTGATCGAGAAGAAGCGCGACAATGGCGAATTCACCCAAGAGGAGATTCGCTATCTGATCGACTCGACCCTCGACGGTGAGATGCCTCAGCACCAGCTCGCTGCGCTCCTGATGGCGATCTACTTCGCCAACATGTCCGCGCAGGAGACGGCGATTCTCACGGAGGAGATGATGCTCTCCGGCGAGGTGATCGACCTCTCGCACATCACGAAGCCGAAGATCGACAAATACTCGACCGGCGGCGTCGGCGACAAGACCGCGCTCGTCCTCGCGCCGCTCGCGATGGCCAGCGGCGTCGTCGTCCCGATGATGGTGGGCGTCGAGCAGCAATTCGTCATCAGCGCGCTGGACAAGCTCGCGGCCGTCCCCGGCTTCAAGAGCCACCTCTCGATCCAGCAGTTCACCGACCAGCTCGCCCGCGTCGGCGGCGCGATCGTCGAGCAGAGCAAGGAACTGGCTCCGGCCGACCAGAAATTCTACGACCTCCGCCTCGACACCGGCACGATTCCGAGCCTCCCGCTCATCACCGGCAGCGTGCTCTCCAAGAAACTCGCCGAAGGCGCCGAAGGTCTCGTCATCGACGTGAAGTGGGGCAACGGTTCCTTCATCAAGGACCTCGAGCAGGCCAAGCAGCTCGCGCGCTCCATGACCCGCGTCGGCCGCTCGATGAAGCGCCGCTGCGTCGCGCTCGTCACCGACATGAACCAGCCGCTCGGCGACAGCGTCGGCACCGCGCTCGAGATCAAGGAGGCGATCCAGCTCCTCAAGGGCGAAGGCCCGGAGGACATGAAGGAGCTCGTCCTCAAGCTCGGCATGGAGATCGTCCGGCTCGCCGGCGTCGCGGGCTCCACGCTCTCGGCCAAGCAGACCGTGCAGCGCCATCTCAGCGACGGCTCCGCGCTGGAGAAGTTCAAGGACATGATCCGCGCGCAGGGCGGCGACACGTCCTTCATCGACCATCCGGAAAAATTCCCGACGGCCCGCCACATCCGCAAGCTACCCGCGCCGAAGCGCGGCTACGTGCACACCATCAACGCCGCCTTCATCGCCAAGGGTGTCTCCATCCTCGGCGCCGGCAAGGACTCGCACGGCAAGGTCGACCACGCGGTCGGCGTCTCCGAGATCAAGAAGGTCGGCACGCAGGTGAAGCAGGGCGAGCCGCTGATGATGATTCACTACAACGACGAGGCGAAGCTCGAGCAGGCGCTCGACTACTTCAAGGAGGCCTACCGCCTCGCCCCGAAGCGCCCGATCCCGCCCCCGCTGGTCGTCGAGCGCGTCGCCTGATTTTTGCCGCCATTGCTTTCGGCAACCCTGGCCGGTCCCACCGCACACGGGACCGGCCTTTTTCTTGCCCGCGAGAAATGAGTCGCCCGCCGGCGCGCGAGGCGTTTCCGTGGACGGCGATGGCCGAAGAATTCGACGAAGAACTGGAGCAAACGCCCGCCGCGCCCGAGCCGAACCCGCTCATGCGCGAGAAGGCGCGGCCCGCCACGCCCGAGGAGAAGGCGCAGTGGCCGCGGCCCTGGGCGCAGCTGAAGTTCGTCACCTTCCAGCCGGCGATCTTCCCGCGCATGCTTGGCGACGTCTCGCGCGACGCGCGGCCGGGCGACTTCGTCGCGGTCTACGACAAGTTCGGCAACCGCATCGGCGCCGGGCTCTACAACCCGCGCGCGAAGATGCCGCTGCGCGTCGTCACCCACACGGCCGAGGCGGTGGGCGAGGAGTATTTCGAGACGGCGCTGCGCCGCGCCGTCGCGCTGCGGCGCGACCTGTTCAAGCTCGATGAGGTCACCGACGCGTATCGCGTCGTCGGCTCCGACGGCGACGGCCTCAGCGGCCTGACGATCGATCGCTACGGCGACACGCTGTTCTGCGACGTCTACTCGCTCGGCATTTTTCAGCGCCTGCCGCAATGGCTGCCGCTGCTCCATGAGCTGCTCGGCACGAAGCACGTGCGCGTGCACGTCGACCACGATCTCGGCAGCCTCGAGGGCATCAAGCCGTCGATGATGAAGGAACTCACTGCGAGCGCGCCCGACAAGGTCCGCATCCGCGAGCACGGGGTGCGCTTCGAGGTCGATTTCGCGGAGGGACACAAGACGGGTTTCTTCTGCGACCAGCGCGACAATCGCCGGCGCTTCGGCCAGCTCGCGAAGGGCCTGCGCGTGCTCGATCTCTGCAGCTACACGGGCGGCTTCTCGATCAACGCCGCGATCGGCGGCGCGAGCGAAGTCACCGCCGTCGATCTGGACGAGAAGGCCGTCGCCCAGGGCCGCCGCAACGCGAACCTCAACCAGGTTTCACCGAACAAGCTGAAGTGGGTGCACGCCGACGCCTTCGCCTACGCGCGGCAGATGCAGAAGAACGGCGAGCAGTTCGACCTCGTGATGTGCGACCCGCCGAAGTTCGTCATGACGCGCGAGCCAGCCGGTGCCGCGGAGGGCATGCGGAAATACGCCGACCTGAACACCATCGCCGCGAGCCTAGTGAAGCCCGGCGGCCTGTTCGTGACCTGCTCGTGCTCGGGGCTGGTTTCACTCGAGGATTTCGAGCAGGTCGTGATCAAGGGCGTCCACCGCCTGAACCGCCGCCTGCAGCTCTTCGACCGCACCGGCCCGGGCGTCGACCACCCGGTCTATTCGAACTGCCTCGAGAGCCGTTACCTCAAGGTGCTTTGGGCGCGGGTGGTGTGAGGAGTGCCGTCGCGACGACGGGTCGGCGCTCGTCCCGATGAGCGATCACGCTGCCGGTCAGCGCGTGTTCGGATCGACGGCGGCGAGCACGACGGCCCACTTCGCCGGAATCTCCACGGTCGCGCTGCCGCTGGGGGCGTCGATGACCCGGCCGGTGAGCTCGTCGCGGTAGGTGGCGCCCGGGCGGAGCGGCAGCGTCTGCGTCAGCGTCGCGGCGGAGTTGTTGAACGCGACGACGACCTGATCGCCGTCGCCGTTGCGTTCGAACGCGAAGACGTCGCGCGCGTCATCGGCGACCAGCGTGCGGTAGTCGCCGTGCAGCAGGGCGGGATGGGCGCGGCGGATCGCGATCAGCTTTCGGTAATGCTCCCAGAGGTCGTGGCGGATCTCGACGCGGTCGGGCGCGTGCGTCGTGTGCGCATCGGGACCGTAGACCTCGTCGGCGTAGGCGAGATCAGGCCAGAGCATCGGCTTGCGGCAGTCGGGATCGTTGCCGCCCCAGAGGCCGACCTCGTCGCCGTAGTAGATCATCGGTGCACCGAGGTAGGTCATCTGGAAGATCACGAGCAGCTGCTGCAGTGCGTAGTCGGCGTCGCTCGGGCGGCGCGCGCTGTAGCGCGGATTCTCGGCGGTTTTCGAGAGCGAGTAGAACTGGCCCCAGTCGCGGTAGCGGCCGGCGCCGCGGTTGTGGATGTAGGAGCTGAGGCGGGTGGTGTCGTGGCTGCCGAGGAGGTTCATCGCCACGCTCGCCACGCCGGCCGGGTAGAGCTCGCGCAGCTGGCGGAGCTTGGCGTCGAACTCCGTGGCGCGGATGCGCTGCGCCGGTGGGTCGACGAAGAACTCCACGGCGGCGAACGCCCAGTTGTAGTTCATCTCGGCGTCGAACTCGTCGCCCTGGACGTAGGGCACGGTCTTTTCCGGCACGTCGACGATCTCGGCGGTGAGGTAGGCTTCGGGGTTGAGGTGACGGACGTGCGCGCGCCAGGCCTTCCAGAACGGGTGGGCGATGCAGAAGGCGACGTCGAGGCGCCAGCCGTCGATGCCGTGCGCGGCGCCGCGGCCCTTCGGGTTCATCCAGCGCTCGGTCGCGGCGAAGATGTAGGTGCGCGGACCGGCCACGATGCCGTTCTCGTCCTCGCGCAGCTCGGGGAGCGATTTCGCCCCGAACCAGCCCTCGTAGTCGAACTTCGTGCCGGCCGCGGGATCGTCCCAGGATTTGACCGTGAACCAGTCGCGGTAGGGCGAGCGTTGCTGGTTTTTCACCAGATCGCGAAAGGCGAACGAGTTCACGCCCAGGTGATTGAAGACGCCGTCGAAGATGAGGCGCATCCCGGCGGCGTGCGCGGCGTCGATGAGGCGGAGCGCGAGCTCGTCGGCCTGCGTCCAGACCCAGGTGCGCGGGTCGGCGGGATGTTCACGGGCCATGAGCGCGCGGTCGCCGGCGGGATCGGGCCCGAGATTGGGATCGATGTGGTGGTAGCTCGCGCCGTCGTATTTGTGCAGCGAGGGCGAGTCGAAGACGGGATTGAGGTAGAGCGCGGTGACGCCGAGGCGCTGGAGGTAGGGAAGCTCGTCGATGATGCCCTGCAGGTCGCCGCCGTAGCGGCGGCGGAGGAGATGCTTCCAGAGCTCGGGCTCGCCGTTCTGTTTTTCCCAGGGCTGCAGCTCGAACCAGTCGCTGCCCCAGGGATGCACGCGCCACGCCTTCGGCGGCTCCGCCGGGTCGGCGCCGCGGATGTCCTCGACGCGCGGGTCGTTGGCCGGGTCGCCGTTGCGGAAGCGCTCCGGGAAAATCTGATACCAGACGACGGACTTCGCCCAGGCGGGCACGAACTCCGGGGCGCCGGGCGCGGTGGCGACGGCGGCGCCCGGCAGAAGCAGGGCGAGCAGCAAGCGCGCTTTCATGCCCCGCATCGTGCCGCGGCGGCGGCGCGGGACAAGACTGCTCGTCGCCGCGGGCGGAGCGGCGCGCCTAGCGCAGCAGCGCGGCGGCGCACCAGAGCAGCGGGGCCTGGCCGTGGAAATCGCCGGCGATGCGCGGGCGCTTCAGGTAATGCTCGCGGTCGGCGCGGATGCCCGTGCCGGCGCAGACCTCGCGGAGATTGGCGTCGGCGTCGAGGTAGGTGACGAGCGCGAGCCAGCCTTTGCGCGCGGCGGGGCCGTAGGTTTTCGCGTCGAGGACGCCCAGCTGCACGCCGGTGATGAAGGCGTAGGTGAACATCGCGGTGCCGGAGGTTTCCGGCCACGAGTCGGGGCCGTCGATCAGCTGGTGCCACATGCCGTCGGCGTCCTGGTGGGCGAGCAGCGCGGCCATCATGGCGTGGAAGCCGGCGAGGATGCGCGCGCGGTGCGGGCTGTCCTTCGGCAGGGTGCGCAGCAGCTCCGCCATGCCGACGGCCATCCAGCCGTTGCCGCGCGCCCAGTGGTGCGGCGCCTCGGGGGCGTGGTAGAAGAGGCCGTTCGGGCGCTGCAGGCGGTCGAGGTAGGCGACGGCCTCGAGGGCGGCGCGCTCGATGTAGCGCCGCTCGCCGGTGGCGCGGTAGGCCTGGGATTGCGCCATGGTGATCATGAACATGTCGTCGATCCAGAAGCGCGTCTGCCAGGAGAGGCCGGCGGCGACGTTGGCCTGCCAGTTTTTGTCGCCGTCCTTGGCGAAGCGCGGCCCGAAGGGCTCGCCCTCCCACTGGCGGTCGGCCATGCGCTTGCCGACCGCGAGCGCGCGCGGGTCGCGGGTCTGGAGATAATCCTCGAACGGCACGATGGCGAAGACGGTGCCGTCGACGTGGTAGGGCTCGGGAATGAGATGCTGCTCGGGGCCGAAGAGCGGCTCGAGGCGGGCGACGAGCTGCGCCCGCAGCGCGTCGTCGTGCGTCACCTGCGCGAACTGGAAGGCGCCATACCACGCGCAGGCCTCGGCGTAGTGGATGTATTTCGGTTCCCACATGGGCATGTGCGGGCGCGCGACGAAGTTCGCGGCGACGCGGCGGCCGATTTCCGCGGGGACTGGCCGGCGGGCCAGGGGCCGAAATCGTAGGCCGCGACGGCGAGCGGCGCGCAGACGAAGGCGCAGAGCAGGGCGAGGCAACGGGTCGGGGAGATCACGCGCCGCACGCTAGGCGCGGCGGTCCGGGCCGCAAGGGTGCGGGCGTCGGAGCGTCCGGCGGGCCGGTCCCCGTCACGGGGCGTGGTTTGGCTTCCCTCGCGCCGGGTCTTGCCTCAACGTCGCGGCGCATGGACCAGCTTCCACACCTGTTTGCGCAGAACAAGGCCTGGGCCGAATCGATCAAGCAGCGCGATCCCGAGTTCTTCCAGAAGCTCTCCCGACAGCAGAGCCCGGAGTATCTGTGGATCGGCTGCTCGGACTCGCGGGTGCCGGCGAACGAGATCATCGGCCTGCTGCCCGGCGAGGTCTTCGTGCACCGCAACGTGGCCAACGTGGTCGTGCACGCCGACCTCAACGCGCTCTCGGTGATCCAGTTCGCCGTCGAGATGATCCAGGTGAAACACATCATGGTGGTCGGCCACTACGGCTGCGGCGGCGTCGGGGCGGTGCTGCGGTGCCAGCGGGTCGGCCTGGCCGACAACTGGCTGCGGCACGTGCAGGACGTGAAGGTGAAGCACGAGGCCTGCCTCTGCCGCTTGCCGGACGACACCGCGCGCAGCGCGCGGCTGTGCGAGTTGAACGTGATCGAGCAGGTGGCGAACGTCTGCGCGACGACCGTGGTGCAGGACGCCTGGGCGCGCGGGCAGAATCTCACCGTGCACGGCTGGGTCTACGGCCTGCGCGACGGCCTGATCCGCGACCTGCACACCTCGGCCAGCTCGCCGGAGGAAGCCACGACGGCCTACAAGGCGGCGCTCGAGGCGCTCGACCAGCGCGACGCCACGGCGGTGCCGTGGTGAGGCTCGACGCGCGGCGGCGGCCGCGGTAGGTTTGCGCGCATGATCAAGCAGCTCGCGCACCTCTGCTTCATGTCGAACCAGCTGCCGGAGATGCTGGCGTTCTACCGCGACGTGCTCGGCCTGCCGGTGAAGTTCGCGCTGACGCACGACGACGGCACGGCGTTCGGCTACTACCTCGCGACCGGCCAGACGACGTTCATCGAAATCTTCGACCAGCACGGTGCGGCGAAGCAGTGGGGCGGGGAAGCGGTCCGGATGCGGCCGAACGACCGCACGTGCTACAACCATTTCTGCCTCGAGGTGGCGGGGCTCGAGCCATTCTGCGCGACCCTGCGGGCGCGCGGCGTCGAGGTGACGCCGATCAAGGTCGGCATGGACCACTCGAAGCAGGCGTGGCTGAAGGACCCCGACGGCAACGCGATCGAGTTGATGGAATACACGCCGGCGAGCCTGCAGCTTTGAGCCGCGGGGCCTCGGGCGCACCCGGCGTCCGCGCCGGAGAAGAAAAACCCGCGGCGCGGGCCGCGGGTGGGAAAACGAGTGAGGCGAATCGGGCGCCGGCACTCCGGCCGCCGCTCAGGCGCGGCCCATGTAGGAGCCGTCGAGCGTGCTGACGCGGACGAGTTCGCCTTCCTTGATGAAGAGCGGCACCTGGATCACGAGGCCGGTCTCGCAGGTGGCGGGCTTCTGGACGTTGGAGGCGGTGTCGCCCTTCACGCCGTCGGCGCTCTCGGTGATCTTGAGCGTGACGGTGGAGGGCAGGTCGATCGTGACCGGATTGTCGTTGATGAAGAGCACCTCGGCCTTGCCGCCGGCGACGAGGTAGTTCTTGGCTTCGCCGATCATGGCGGCGGTGAGTTCGAAGGTCTCGAACGTCTCCGGATCCATGAAGGAGAACGTCTCGCGGTCCGCGTAGGAAAACTCGAGCGTGCGGCGGTCGGTCGGGAGGACCTCGACCGGATCGGGCGAGTTGAAGCGCTGTTCGAGCGATTTGCCGTAGCGGAGATTGCGCATCTTCACCTGCACGAAGGCGCGGAGGTTGCCCGGCGTGCGGTGCTGGGTCTCCATGACGAGGTGCGGCTCGCCGTTGAACTTGATGACTTGGCCTTTGCGGAGGTCGTTGGCTGCGGGCATGACGGAATCGGATCGAAGTTGAGTTTGGAAAGGGGACAGAGATACCCAGCGGGTTTTCCCTCTGTCAACTGCCGTCTCGGCGAAATTTCGGCCGCGGAGATTCGCGTCGCCCGCGGGCGGGGGCGCGCCCCGGCCGACCATCTCCAAGCTTGTCATTTCCAAGGGGCTCCGGACACTCGACCGGACACCCACATGAAGCAGCGCACCCTTCTGCGCGAGGTCTCCATCAAGGGCAACGCCCTGCACACCGGAGACGCCGTGCACATGACCTTCAAGCCCGCCCCGGTGAACCACGGCATCGTGTTCAAGCGGATGGACCTTCATGGCCACCCGGAAATCAAGCCGCGGGTCGACCTCGTCACGGATCTCGTGCGCGCCACGACCATCCAGCAGGGCCACGCCAAGATCCACACGGTCGAGCACGTGCTCAGCGCCCTCAGCGGCTGCGGCATCGACAATCTCCTCATCGAGATGGACGCCGGCGAACCGCCGATCATGGACGGCTCCGCCCGCGAGTTCGTGAAGATGATCCAGCAGGGCGAGCCGGTCGAGCAGGACGCCGAGCGCGAATACTTCACGCTCGCCGAGCCCGTCTCCGTCTCCCGCGGCAACTCGTCGGTCATCGCGCTGCCCTACGACGGGCTGAAGATCTCCTGCACCAGCGCCGACGACCGCGGCATCCACACCCAGCACCTCTCGCTCACCATCGACCCCGACGTCTACGTGACGCAGGTCGCGGCCTCGCGCACCTTCACGGTCTACGAGGACATCGAGGGCCTGCTCAAGATGGGCAAGATCAAGGGCGGCTCGCTCGACTGCGCCGTCGTGATCAAGGGCGACAAGATCATCTCCAAGGAGCCGCTGCGCTTCGCCGACGAGTTCGTCCGCCACAAGATCCTCGATATCGTCGGCGACATCACGCTGCTCGGCGTGCCGCTGAAGGCCCACATCGTCGCCACGCGCCCCGGCCACGCCATCAACGCCGAGCTGACGAAGCTGCTGCTCGAGAAATACGACGCGTGGAAAAAGGGCGGCAAGAAGCCGGCCAAGCCCGCCGCGCCCAAGGCCGAGATCACCACCGAGACCACGCTCGATATCCGTCGCGTGCTCGACACCATCCCGCACCGCTACCCGTTCGTGATGATCGACCGCGTCGTCGAAGTCGGCGACGATACGCTGACCGCGATCAAGAACGTCACGATCAACGAGCCGTATTTCCAGGGCCACTATCCGGGCAACCCGGTTATGCCCGGCGTCCTGCAAATCGAGGCGATGGCCCAGGCGGCGGGCATCCTGCTGATCCGCCGCACGAACGGCATCGAGAACAAGACCGCGCTGTTCATGAGCTGCAACGCCGTGAAGTGGCGCAAACCCGTCCGCCCCGGCGACCAGCTCAGCATCAAGGTCAAGATGACCAAAGCCCGCGGCACCATCGCCTGTGCCGAGGCCGAGTGCTCCGTCGGCGGCTCGGTCGTCTCGTCGGGCGAGCTCATGTTCGCGCTCGTCGACACCAGCGCGATGGACTGAGCCATGGCGTCGAACATCCACCCCACCGCCATCGTCGAACCGGGCGCGCAGCTCGGCGCCGACGTCACCCTGGGCGCCTATGCCTTCGTCGGCCGCGAGACCACGATCGGAGACGGCACGATCCTGCACCACCACGCCACGGTCGAGGGCT
Source organism: Oleiharenicola sp. Vm1 (assembly GCF_047777955.1). Classification (GTDB taxonomy): domain Bacteria; phylum Verrucomicrobiota; class Verrucomicrobiia; order Opitutales; family Opitutaceae; genus Didemnitutus. The sequence goes on along the minus strand of NZ_CP180537.1, from coordinate 3,314,191 downwards.
TCACCACCGTCGGCCGGCAGTGCGAGATCTACCCCTTCACCTGCATCGGCACCAAGACGCAGGATCTCAAGTATCGCGGCGGCCGCCCCGGCACGCGCATCGGCGACCGCAATGTCTTCCGCGAATACACCAGCGTGCACTCCGCCACGAACGACGGCGAGTTCACCACCATCGGCCACGACAACCTGCTGCTCGCCTACTGCCACGTCGCGCACGATTGCCAGATCGGCAATCACCTCATCGCGAGCAACTCGGTCGGCCTCGCTGGCCATGTCATCGTCGACGACCACGTGACGCTGGGCGCCAAGTGCGGCGTGCACCAGTTCTGCCGCATCGGCGCCTACGTGATGGTCGGCGCGATGTCCAAGGTCGTGCAGGACGTGCCGCCGTATCTCATCGCCGACGGCAACCCCGCCATCGCCCGCTCGATCAACAAAATCGGCCTCGAGCGCCACGGCTTCACGCCCGAGCGGCTCGAGGCGGTGAAGCACGCCTTCCGGCTCTTCTACCGCGCCGGGCACAACCGCACCCAGGCCCTCGACGCCATGAACGCCCACGCGCTCGCGTCGAGCGACGAGTTCAAGGCTTTCCTCAAGTTCGTCACGTCGAGCGACCGCGGCCTCGTCGCCGGCCGCTGAGCTTGCGCGCCATTTCCATTTCCTGGAGGCGGGGCCATCCGCCCCGCGAAGCAGGCGCAACGAAACCGACAACCCGCGGGGCGGATGGCCCCGCCTCCAGAGAGCTGTTACGTCCGTCGTAGGTTGCGCGCTCGCGCGCAATTTTCCGGTGCCTTGGGAATCACGTTGCGAGGGCGGTGGCGGGCCAGCGCGCCACCCGCACGAAACGCCACGCCCGTTCAGCTCGCGCCCAGCTGCCGCAGCAGCGCGTAGCTGTAGAGCCCGGTGCGGTGGCCGTCGCTGAAGTCGAAACGGATCGCGTAGTTGCCGACCTGCTCCCAGCCGAGGATCTCGACGCCGGCGTGGCTCTTGCGCGCCTCGCCGCCGTATTGGTTGCCGAAGATGTCCTGCTCGCCCTTCACCTCCGCGCTGGGCGAGTTCGCGCGCAGTTTTTCCACGCCGATGTAGGTCTCCACCCCGTCGCTCCAGCGCAGGGCGACCTCGGGACCGATGAGCTGCACGTCGAGCGGGCGAAGGGCTTCCATGACCGCGAGGTATTGCCGCAAGCGGCGCGCCGCGAACAGCCGAAAGTTCGGTCACGCGCGCGGCAGGGCGGCGTCACCAGGCCTCGGGCTCGGCCGGGGGCGATTGCTTCGCCGGCTTCTTGAGCCGGCGCTCGTAGCTGCGGTCGATCTCCTCGATCTCCGGCTCGGGGATGCGGGTGAAGGCGATGCGCATCGGCGCGTCCTTGGTGGCGCCGTGCGCGCCGCCGAGGTAGACGGTGTTCTTGCCCAGAACCTTGTTCAGGTGATCGACCGCCTGGAAGAGCGCGCCGCGCGTCCGCTCCGTCTTTTCCTCGAAGAGATCGGGCGTGTGCATCTTCAGGTCGATCAGCTGTGTGAGGTGGACGCCGACGCGCAGCGGCACCAGGCGCGCGAATCTCGCCGGCCGGCGCCGCCAGAGGTCGTTGAGGGCGTGCGTGAGCTTCAGCGTGTCCTGGGTCTCGGAGAGGCGCAGCTCGTCGGACCAGTGCTGGTCGTTGACGTAGTCGACCGAGACGCTCAAGGCGCCGGCGTAGAGCCGGGAGTGGCGCAGGCGCATGGCGGCCTTCTGCAGCAGGCGGTGCAGGGCGGCGAGGGCGGCCTCGTGGTTGCGGCGCTCGGGGGCAGCACGTTGCCGTGACCGATCGTCTGCCCGGTTTTCTGTTCGAAGTAGGGCAGGTCCTCGCCGTGCAGCAGCCGCCAGATCTGCTCGCCGCGCACGCCGCCCCAGACGCCGCGGAACACGTGCATGTTCGCGGCCCAGAGCTGTTCCATCGTCGTGATGCCATGCTCGCCGAGGCGGCGCTGGATGTTCGGGCCGATGCCGGCGATGTCGCCGGGCGCGAGGGGCAGGAGGCGCGCGGGCAGGTCTGCGTCGTCGAGGATCACGAGGCCGTCCGGCTTCTGCATGTCGGAGGCGACCTTCGCGAGCAGCCAGGTCGGCGCGATCCCGATCGAGCTGCGCAGCAGCGGGCCGACCTCGCGGGTGATCTTCGCCTTGAGGGTGTGCGCCAGCTTCTCGGCGTCGGCGCGCGTCCGCACCAGGCCCTCGAGGCGCGCGGTCACCTCGTCGATCGACTGGACGTTGATCTCCGGGGTGCACGAGGCGATGACGTCGCGGAGGCGGCGGTGGTAGGTGATGTAGACCTCGGGCCGGGCCTCGACGATGACGAGACCGGGGCAGAGCTGGCGCGCCTCGGACACGCGGGCGTTGCGCTTCAGGCCGGCCGCCTTCGCCTCGAGGCTCACCGCCACGCAGCCGGTCGTCTCCGCTAGCACCGGCACGATGCCCACCGGCCGGCCGCGCAGCTCCGGCCGCTCCTGCTGCTCGACGGAGGCGAAGAACGAGTTGAAGTCGATGGTGAGGTAGCGCAGCGCCACGAGGGAAAATTGCCGGACGCCGCTCCGAGTCAAAGGCCGACCGCGCACCCGCCGCCGGTCCGACGGGACAAAGGCCGAGGCGAGATTCGCAAGCGCCGCGCAGGGGTGTGGTTTGACCATTCGGACCGGCGGGATGAACTCCCAGCCATGCCGTTCCCCGCGCGCGAGCCCGCCGCCCCGCCCGTCGACCCAGCCGAGGTCGCGCGGACGGATTTTTGCGCGGCCTTCGTGATCGACGCCTCGGGCAACATCGTCGCGCACAACCGGACGGCCGGCGACCTCTGGGGCGCGGGCCGGCGCCCGCTGGTGACGGTGCCGTTCGCCGCCTTGTTCGAGGCGGCCCCGGCCGACGCTGCCGCGGAGGCGGCATGGGCGGCGTTCAAGGCCGAGGCGGGCGACCGTCCGGCGCCGCGCGGCTTTCGCCTGCCCGACGGCACGCGGGTCGGGATGGGCGTGCGGATCGAGCGCGCCTTCGGCGGGGGCGGCAGCTACATCGCGACCGTCCGTCCGCTGCCGCCTCCAGCGCGCTGAGCGAGGCCCGCGCCGACGCGACCGCGGACGTGTGGCCGCGGGCTGCGACATCCCTTGATTCCGCTCAAGGCCGCGCGCCGGGCGAAGGGGATAATGGGGGCGTTCCATGGAAACACCGCCTGCCGATGTCCTCGATGTCCGCCCCTTGCCGTGCGCCCGCAAGCACACGCTGATTTTCCGGCGCTGGAGCGCTGTGCCGCCGGGCGGGAGCCTCCTGCTCGTGAACGACCACCGCCCGGAGCCGCTGCGGCGGCAATTCGAGCAGCTCGTGCCGGGATGCTTCGCCTGGGCGGAGGTGCCGCCGCCGCCGAGGGCGTTCGCGGTGCGGTTGACGCGGCTGCGCGCCGATCCGCCGGGGTTTGATCCGGACAAGATCCTCGGCTGCGGGCTCGCTCCCGACGGCGTCACGGCCGACGAGGACGCGGTGCTCGTGCGGGTGCGGCTCGACTATCGCGAGCTTCCGGCCGCCGAGGCCCGTGCGCGCAGCGAGCGCCTCGCGCGCGGACTCGACGAGGCAGCGGAGCTGGCGATCGATCTGCCGCGGCCCGATCCGGAGCTGGACCGGGCGCTGACCGCGCTCGGCCTGACGTTTCGCGGTGCGGCGTTGCCGCCGGATTCGCCGGGTTGGCGTTACCTCATCCGGCATCCCGTGCGCGACTGACGCGCGTCAGGAGGACGCGGATGGTGCCGGCGGCCGCGGCCGCGACAGCAGGCGTTGACCCAGCGGGCCGCGTTCGCGGCGGTGTTCCTCCTCATGGTGCCCGGCGCGCGCGGCCAGGATGTCGGCGCGTCCGAGGTAGCCGAGGATGCGCCCCGGCTGGGCACGATCCACGACCGGCAGCCGGCCGATGTCGTGCCGCAGCATGCTTTCCAGGGCGTCGCGCAGGGTCTCGTCCGGGTGGCTCACGATCAGTTGCCGGGTGGCGATCGCCAGGATCGGGCGGTGCCGGTCGGCGCTCTGCGCGCGCAACAGGTCGCCGCGGGTGACGATTCCGGCCAGCGCCCCGTCCGCGTCCTCGACCAGGATGGCCTGTCGCCGGCTCAGCGGATCGTCGCTGCGCGCGACGCGGTCGGAAACCTCCGCCAGCGGCGTCTCCGCCGGGATGCGGGGCGGATTGCGGTCCATGACCTCGCCGACCCGGCGCAGCTCGAGCACGTCCACGCTGTAGTCGCGCGCGATGTGCTGGCCGCGGCGGGCGAGTTTTTCGGTGAGGATGGAGCGCGGCAACAGGAGCACCGTGACGCAGAGCGCCGCCACCGTGCTCACGAGCAGCGCCGGCAGCGCGTTGGTGTCGTGCGTCAGCTCCAGCAGGAAGACCAGGCCGGTGAGCGGCGAGCGCATGGTCCCGCCCATCATGGCCGCCATGCCCACCGTCGCCCACAGGCCCGCGTCGGCGATGCCGAACGCCTGGCCGCACACCACGCCCAGGGCGCCGCCGATCATGAGCAACGGCGCCAGCACGCCGCCGGAGGTGCCCGAGCCGAGCGCGATCGCCCAGACGAGGCCCTTGGCCAGCAGCAGTGTGATCGCGGGCAGGCCGGTCAGCTCGCCGCGGAGCAAGCCGTGGATGAATTCGTAGCCGACGCCCAGCACGCGCGGATCGAGCCAGCCGCCCACGCCGATGGCGACGGCGCCGAGCGCCGGCCACCACATCCAGTGCAAGGGCAGTTTTTCGAAGCGATCCTCGCAGGCATAGACGAGGAAGGTGAGGCCGCCCGAGGCGAGGCCGGCGGCGAGGCCGATCACGGCGGCCATGCCGATCGTGCCGGCGCTGAGCAGGCCGTGCGGCGGGACGACGAAGATCGGACCCGCGCCGAGCAGCGGCTCGCGCGCGAGCGCGGCGACCATGGCCGCCACCGCCACGGGAATGAAGCTGCGCGGCCGCCACTCGAAGAGCAGCAGCTCCACCGCGAGCAGCACGGCGGCGATCGGCGTGGCAAAGACCGCCGTCATGCCGGCGGCGGCGCCGGCCACCAGCAGCGTCTTGCGCTCGGAGGCCGTGAGGTGGAAGAGCTGTGCGAAGAGCGAGCCGAAGGCCCCGCCCGTCATGATGATCGGACCCTCCGCGCCGAACGGGCCGCCGGTGCCGATCGACACCGCGGACGAGATCGGCTTCAGCACCGCCACCTTCGGATTGATCAGGCTGCGGCCGAGCAGGATCGCCTCGAGCGCCTCCGGGATGCCGTGGCCCCGGATCTTCTCGGAGCCGTAGCGGGCCATCAGGCCGATCACCAGCGCGCCGAGCACCGGGATGCCGATGATCCACGGGCCGAGGTGGCTCTCCTGCGGCGTGACGGCGCTGCTCGCGAGCCGCTGGAAGAACGCCAGGTTGGTGAAAACGGCGATCAGCCAGAGCAGCGCCTTCGCCACGACCGCGCCGATCGCCCGATCGGGATCGCGAGGGCGGAGAGCAGCAGGACGCGGCGATCGGCGCGGAAATCCGCCAGGCGGCGGGAGGAGGAAGCGGAGGGAAGGACGGACATGAAGGGCGACAATTGCATCGTATTACGATATATTTCAAGCCGCCAGGCGCCGCACTTCCCGGTGGCGTCGGCGCGGGATTCCGCTCTTGCTCGGGCGATGCCCCGCCGCACGCCGACGCTCGCCGAATACCGCACCCTGGCGGAGCTGCGCCGCGCCATGCGCCGGTTCCTCGCCTTCAGCCACGAGGCCGCCGTCGCCGCGGGCCTGCCGCCGCGGCAGCATCAGGCGCTGCTCTCGATCAAGGGCTGGCCGGAGCCGGACGGCATCACCATCAGCGGCCTCGCCGATCATCTCGCGCTCAAGCATCACAGCGCCGTCGGCCTGGTCGACCGCCTGGTGCGCCGCGGCCTGGTGCGCCGCCGGGTGAGCCGGCGGGACCGCCGGCGCGTGGAGCTGGAGCTGACCCGGCAGGGCGAGGCGCTGATCGCGCGCCTGTCCGTGGCGCATCTGGACGAGCTCGCGCGAACCGGTCCCGAACTCCGGCGCATCCTGGGCATGCTGCCCGGGCGGGACGACTGACGTGCCGGTCTGCCGTTTGCGGGCCGGGTAGGGTGGGCTGAGACGCTCGCGCGCGGCCGCGGGACCAAGCCTCGGCCGCGCGGAACCGCGGTAGCCGCGTTCGGGGAGGCGGCGCCAGGTCAGGTCCGTTTCGAACGCCAGGCGGGGTGTAGGGGAGGGCGCACCCGCGGCGCGCGGCAGGGGCCTGTTAGCGCTTTGTGAATAAAAACACGGTAGTTACGCCGCTTTTTTACTTGAGCGCAGGGGGTGGAATGGGGAGAAATGGTGCACTTTGGGGCGGCTAGCACTCGACGCCCTTCTCGGACACCCTTCATGGCGCAGTCAGGCACAACCGTTTATTCCGGCCGTTTTGAGCACACGCTCGACGACAAGAATCGTCTCACGATTCCGTCGCTCTGGCGCTGGGTTCACACGGACGCGGAGACGTTTTTGGCCATGCCGCACCCGGATGGTTACATCGCCGTGCTGCCGCCGGCGCGCGTGGAGAAGCTGCTCGCGCAGATCGGCGAGATGAAGCTCTCGGACCGCGACGCGCAGGCGGTGAAGGCGCGCATCTTTTCGTCGGCGCTCCAGTTCACGTTCGACAAGCAGGGCCGCTTCGGCGCCTCGGCCGACCTGCTCGCCCACGCCGGCATCGCGAAGGACGCGGTGCTCGTGGGCATGGGCGACACTTTCAACATCATGAGCCCGTCGCGCTGGCAGGACATGCAGCGCGCCACGGCGGGCGAGAACTTCGGCGACATGATGCGCCGCATCGGCCTCTGAGCCATGAAAACCACGACCATGCACCACACCCCTGTCCGTCCCCAGCCCCTGCCCAAGCTTGCCATGGTCCGTTGCGCCAACCGGCGCGACGCGCGCGGAGCGTCTCCCCTCCGCCGCAAGAAAACCCATGTGCGTCGCGTCGCTTGAGCTTCCGACCCGGGCCATGACCGTGGGGCACCAGCCGGTTCTCCTGCACGAGGTGATCGCCCACCTCGCGCCGGAGAGCGGCCGGACTTACCTCGACTGCACTTTCGGCGGTGGTGGCCATACGCAGGAGATTCTGCGCCGTGGCGCCAGTGTGGTAGCACTGGACCGGGATCCATCCGCCCAACCCCGGGCTGCGTCGGTGCAGGCGCAGTTCCCGGGCGCCTTTCGCTTCGTCGACCTGAATTTCGGCGACCTCGCCGCGCTGCCCGAGCACGGCTTCGCCGGCATCCTGTTCGACCTCGGCGTCTCGTCCTTCCAACTCGACGAGGTCGAGCGCGGCTTCGCCTTCCGCCACGACGCGCCGGTCGACATGCGCATGAATCCGCGCGAGGGCCAGCCGGCCGCACGGTGGCTCGAGGTCGCCTCGCACGACGCCCTCGTCCGCGCCATTCGCGACTACGGCGAGGAGCCGAACTGGCGCCGTGTCGTTACCGCGATCGAGGCCGCGCGCGGCACCGGTCAGCTCGCCCGCACCGCGTCGCTCGCGCAGGTGATCGCCGACGCGATCCCGGCCGCCGTGAAGCGCGAGAGCAAAATCAATCCCGCCACGCGCAGCTTCCAGGGCATCCGCATCGCCGTGAACGACGAGATCGGCGCGATCGAGCGCGCGCTGCCCGCGGCCTTCGAGCGGCTCGCCTCCGGCGGCGTGCTCGCGGTCATCAGCTTCCACTCCCTCGAAGACCGCCCGGTAAAGCAGGCCTTCCGCCGCCTCTGCGGCCTGCCGGTCGACGAGAATGACGCCACGCCGCAGCAGCTGCGCGCGAAGCACGCCGAGCTCCTCACCCGCAAGCCGGTCGTGCCCTCCGCCGCCGAGATTTCCACCAACCCCCGCAGCCGCTCCGCCAAGCTGCGCGTCCTCCGCAAACTCTGATCCTCCGTCGATGAAGCCGCCTCCTCCCAACGCGCTCGTCAACAAGCTCGTCCTCCTGACGCTCGCGCTCCTCATGTTCGCCGGCACCCTCGGCCTCGGCGCCGTCTGGGTCCGCCAGGAAATCTTCGCCACCGCCAACCGCATCCGCGTCCTCGAGGGCGAGACCGCCGATGTCGTGCGCAAGCTCGACGAGGTCGGCGCGCAGATCGCCACCGCCGAGAGCGTGGCCTCGCTGCTCCAGCAGAACGACGCGCTCCGCCTCGGCCTCGCCACCGCCCGGGAAGTCCAGGTCGTCCGCGTCGAGCGCGATCCGGTCCTCGAGCTGAGCCGCAAGGCCGCGGCCGAGGCGATCTTCCGCTCGGCCAACGCCGCGCAGAACGCCAACACCTTCGCGTTCCGCGTCATCCCCGCCTCCCTCTCGCGCTGAGCCATGTCGAAGGGTTTCGCCTCCAACGTCCGCATGACGCTCCTCGCCGTGGGCGTGCTGGGCCTGTTCACCGCCGTGTGCGGCCGACTGGTCTACCTGCACGTCCTGCATCGCGACGAGCTGCTGCGCTTCGTGGAGAAGGCCCGCCGCCAGATCGTCGTCGAGCACGCGCGCCGCGGCGCCATCCTCGACGCCAAAGGCAACGTCCTCGCCACCTCGCGCTCCTACATCGTGCTCGGCGCCGACCCGGAGATGCTCAAGGAGGCGGACAGCGCCAAGTGGGCCGACCTCGCGCGCCTGCTCGGCACCAATTACCTCGAGCTCGACAAGACCCTCCGCAAGTCCATCGCCGCCGCCCAGCTCGCCCTCGCCTCCACCGACGAGGCGGTGAAGGACAAGCGCGTCCGCTACGTGAAGCTGGCCGACGAGGTCGACGAGGCGATCTACGACAAGATCATGGACCTGCGCATCCGCGGCCTCTACGGCTCCCGCGGCTACAAGCGCGTCTATCCCGGCAACCAGCTCGCCGCCCACGTCATCGGCTACATCAACAAGGAGAACATCCCCGTCACCGGCGCCGAGAAGCACCTCGACCTCTACCTCAAGGGCCAGGACGGCTGGATCGAGTCCGAAAAGGACGGCGCGCGCCGCGAGATGGCGCAGTTCCGCACCCGCGAGGTCGATCCGCAGGACGGCCACGACGTCGTGCTCACGATCGACTCCGTCATCCAGAACGTCATCGAGCGCGAACTCGACGCCCTCGCCGCGAAATACCATCCGAAGTTCGCCACCATCATCGTCAGCGACCCGCAGACCGGCGCCATCCTCGGCCTGGCCAACTGGCCGAGCTACAACCTCAACGAGTTCTTCAAGGCCCCGCTCGACGTCCAGCGCAACAACGCCGTCACCGACATCGTCGAGCCCGGCTCCACCTTCAAGATCGTCGCCGCCGGCGGCGGCCTGAACGACGGCACCGTCCTCCCCACCACCACCTTCGACTGCGAGGCGCCCACCGTCATCATCGACGGCAAGGAGCGCCGGCTGCCCAAGGAGGACCACCCGATGGGCGTCCTCTCCGTGCGCGAGATCGTCAGCCACTCGAGCAACCGCGGCGCCGCCCACATCGCGATGGCGATGGGCGCCCAGCGCTTCTACGAATACGCGAAACTCTACGGCTTCGGCGAGACGACCAAGTTCGGCCTCGGCGGCGAGGTGCGCGGCATCCTCGAGCCGCCGGCCAAGTGGGACGGCCTCACCATCACGCGCATGCCGATGGGCCACGCCGTCGCCGCCACGCCGCTGCAGATTCACATGGCGATGAGCGTCGTCGCCAACGGCGGCACGCTGCTCCGCCCGCAGATCATCAAGGAAATCCGCGACCCCGAGGGCAAGGTCGTCCGCGCCTTCACGCCCGAGAAGCGCAACCAGGTCCTCCGCCCCAGCACCGCCGCCACGCTCGCGCAGATGCTCCACGGCGTCGTCGGCCCCGGCGGCACCGCCGACGGCTTCGACATCGAGGGCTTCGAGATCGCGGGCAAGACCGGCACGACGCAGAAGCTCGTCGACGGCAAATACTCCACCACGCGCCACGTCGCCTCGTTCGTCGGCTTCTTCCCCGCCAGCCGCCCGCAGGTCGTGCTCTCCGTCATCGTCGACGACGCCAAGGTCCCCGGCGGTCTCGCCTACGGCCGCGCCGTCTCCGCCCCGGCGTTCAAGCACGTCGCCGAACAACTCATCCAATATCTCGACATCAAGCCCGTGCGCGCGCCGTCGCGCGTCGCCCTGGCCCTGACCGGAGCCGCCCCATGATCGGCTACCTCACACCCAACTATCCGCTCGTCGCGGCCTTCCGCTCGCTGCCGGCCACCCGCCGCCGCCCGGTCGACCGCATGTCCCAACAGATCTTCAAAATGGCGCCGAAGCTCTCCGACTTCCTCAACGACGACGAAATCGTCGCGAGCAAGGGCGATCTCGACCGCCCCATCTCCGGCCTGGCGATGGACAGCCGCCGGGTGCTGCACGGCAACCTCTTCTTCGCGCTCCCCGGCCGCCGCGCCGACGGCAACCTCTTCATCGACGAGGCCGTCAACCGCGGCGCCGTCGCCATCATCGCGGAGAAGATCCCCGCCGTCACCTCCGCCCGCGTCACCTACGTGCAGGTGGCCGACGCCCGCCGCCTGCTCGCGCGCGTCTCCCAGCGCTTCTTCAAGTTCCCCGACCGCTCGCTCGACCTCGTCGGCGTCACCGGCACCAACGGCAAGACCACCGTCGCCGCCCTCGCCAAGCACCTCCTCTCCACCGACCGCCAGCGCGTCGGCCTCATTGGCACCGTCAACTACGACCTCGGCGCCCGCGTCGTCCCGTCCTACCGCACCACGCCCGAGGCGCTCGAGCTCTACGGCATGCTCGCCCAGATGCGCGACGCCGGCTGCCGCCAGGCCGTGATGGAGGTCAGCTCCCACGGCATCGACCAGCAGCGCGTGCTCGGCATGCAGTTCGGCGTCGCGGTCTTCACCAACCTCACGCAGGACCACCTCGACTACCACGGCTCGATGGACGCCTACTTCGCGGTCAAGGCGCGCCTCTTCCGCGGCGAGACCGCGCCCGCGCCGCGCGCGGCCGCGATCAACCTCGACGACCCGCACGGCCGCCGCCTCGCCGCCGACGCGCCCGCGACGATCCGGCTCGTCACCTTCGGCGAGGCGCCCGACGCCCAGATCCGCGCCGAGAACATCCGCCTCGGCTTCACCGGCGCGGCGTTCACCCTCGTCTGGCCGGAGGGCCGCGCCGAGATCGAGAGCCCGCTCATCGGCCGCTACAACGTCTCCAACGTCCTCGCCGCCTTCGCCGCCTGCTACGCCCTCGGCCGCGACCCGCAGATCATCGCCCCCCGCCTGAAGAGCTTCACCGGCGTCTCCGGCCGCATGGAGCGCGTGGACGCCGGCCAGCCGTTCAACGTCCTCGTCGACTACGCCCACACCGACGACGCCCTGCGCAACGCCCTCGGCATGCTCAAGGCCATCACGCCCGGCCGCCTCCTCGTCGTCTTCGGCTGCGGCGGCAACCGCGACCGCGCTAAGCGCGCGCTCATGACCGCCGCCGTGCAGGAACTCGCCGACGCCGCCTGGGCCACCGCCGACAACCCGCGCCACGAGCCGCTGCTCCAGATCTTCTCCGACATGAAGCCCGGCGTCACCGCGCCGGAGCGGATCACCTTCGTGGAGGACCGCCGCCGCGCCATCAGCCTCGCGCTCGACGCCGCGCGCCCGGGCGACTGCCTGCTCATCGCCGGCAAGGGCCACGAGACCTTCCAGGAACTCGCCGACACCGTCGTGCCGTTCGACGACCGCCAGGTCGTCCGCGAGCTCATCGGCATCAAGCAGCTCAAACCGCTCTGAGCGCCATGGACCGTCTCCCGGAAAACCCGCCCCGCATCGCGCCCAAGCCCGGGACGGCCGACGCCCTCAAGCCGGCCGCCACCTGGGTGCGCGCCAAGCGCGCGCCGCGGCGCCAGCGCCCCGACGGCGCGAGCGCGCTGCAGCTCGGCGCCATCAACCTCGCGAGCAACCGCCATGCGTGAGTTCGCCCCGCAGTCGCTCGCCGCGTGGACCGGTGGTCGTTGGACAACGATGCCGGTCTCGTCGCTTTCGGGCTTCAACCAGGACACCCGCACGCTGGCCGCCGGCCAGGTCTTCGTCGCGCTGAAGACCGAGCAGCGCGACGGCCACGACTTCCTCGCCGCCGCCGCGGCGAAGGGCGCCGCCGCTGCGCTCGTCGCCCGGGAGATCGCCGGCGCCGCCCTGCCGCAGCTCGTGGTCGCCGATCCGCTCCGCGCCTTCCAGGCCATCGCCGCCGCGCACCGCCGCACCTTCGCCGGCCGCGTCATCGGCATCACCGGCAGCGCGGGCAAGACCTCGACCAAGGACCTCGTCGCGCTGCTCCTCGGCGGCGCCCCGTCGGTCCTCGCCACCGCCGGCAACCTCAACAATTTCATCGGCGTCCCGCTCACGCTCACCCAGCTCGACCCGGCCGCGCACGCCGCCGCGGTGATCGAGGCGGGCATCAACATGCCGGGCGAGATGCGCGACCTCGCCGGCATGATCCAGCCCGACCACGCGATCGTGACGCTCGTCGGTCCCGCGCACCTGGAGAAGCTCGGCTCGCTCGAGGGCGTGGCGGCGGAAAAGGTCCAGATGCTGACCGGCGTCCGCGCCGGCGGCCTGCAGGTGTTCCCGGTCGCGTGCGCGCAGTATGCGCCCTTCCGCGCGCTCGCCCATCCGCTCGTGCTCGTGCCGGCGAACGAGGCCATGGTGCGGGTCGACGGCCGCACCGTGCAGTTCACCGTCCTGCACCGGCCCGACCGCACCGAGGTCACGCTCGGCGCGAAGCGCACCTTCATCCTCCGCCGCGTCTCCGGCGGCATGGCCCAGAACGCCGCGCTCGCGCTCGCGCTCGCCTCCGAGCTCGGCGTCGACGACGCCACGCTCCAGTCGCGCCTCGCCGCCTGGCAGCCCTCGAAGTGGCGCGGCGAGATGCAGCGGGTGGGGGAGGCCGAGGTCTACTGCGATTTCTACAACGCCAATCCCGCCTCGATGGCCGACGCCATCGCGGCCTTCGCCGGCCTCGCGCGGCCGGAGCTGCCGCGCCTCTACGTCCTCGGCGGCATGGAGGAGCTCGGCGCGGCGGCGGCGGATTTCCACCAGCAGCTCGGCCGCACCATCCTGCTCCGGCCGGGCGATTTCCTCTTCGCGATCGGCACCCACGCCGCCGCGCTGCGCGAGGGCCTGCTCGAGAACGGCAACGATCCGGAACAGATCGCCGTCGTCACCGACCTCGGGGCGGTCCGCGCGCGGCTCGCGACCTTCTCGGGCGCCGCCTTCCTCAAGGGCAGCCGCCGCTATCGCCTCGAGACCGTCCTCGACCCGCAGGCCGCCGCCCACTGAGCCATGAAACTCGCCGGCCTTTCCTCCGCGCTCGCCCCGGACTTCGCGTCCGGCGCGGCCGCGTCGCCCGGCCGGGTCGCGCCGAACGCGGCGCCCGCACGCTTCGAGGAGTGCCTGGCCACCTCGACGACCGCCGGCGAGCCGGCGGGCGTCGCCGTCCGCTCCGTCACCGAGAACGCCGCCTGGAGCGAGCGCGCCGCGCAGAACCTGTCCCCGCTCTCCGAGCCTCCCTCGTCCGTGGCCCGCGTGATCCGCGAGTCCTACGGCCGCTACCTTGCCGCGCGGCCCCGCCGCTTCCACGCCCATGCTTAGCTACCTCGCCGACTACGAGCAGTATTTCGGACCGCTGCGCCTCTTCGCCTCGCAGACGTTCCGCATCATCATGGGCTCGGCCACCGCGCTCGTCATCGGCTTCCTCATCGGCCCCTGGCTCATCCGGCGCTTCCGCGAGCTGAAGTTCGGCCACGGCTACATCGACGAGCGCACCGGCGCGCTCGGCGCGACCTACTTCGACAAGAAGCACACGCCGACGATGGGCGGGCTCATCATCTTCCTGTCGGTCTTCCTCAGCAGCGTGCTCTGGGCGCGGCCCAACGTCTGGGTCTTCGTCGCCCTCTTCGTCTACGCCGCGCTGACCGTGCCGGGCTGGCGCGACGACTACCTCAAGGTCGTCCACAAGAACAAGGACGGCATCAAGCCCTGGGAGAAGATCGGCTGGCAGTCGCTCGCCACCGGCGTCGCGCTCGGCGTGCTGCTCTGGCATCCGCTCAGCGCGAACAAGATCCGCGAGCTCTGGGTGCCGTTCCTCAAGGACGCGCTGATCGCGCACATGCCGTGGTGGCTGCTGCTGGTGCTGATCTACCTCTGGATCGTCGGCTTCTCCAACGCTATCAACCTCACCGAC